>JAAZON010000099.1 GCA_012797725.1 SAR324 cluster bacterium
GGCAGAAATTTCATCTTCCGCCTGAAAACACAGCACTCGTGGAGACTGAAAACGAACAAGCTCTTGAAAGATGTCAGTGGCTGGCGTTATTGGGTATGCTGCATAAAAGAGTGGCAGACCACTTTTCTCTGATGCTGCAAGTAATCCATACGTGATAGCAAGAGCTCCGTTTATATTTCTATATTCCCCTGGCTTAAGATCTGATTGAGCAACTTTGAAACGTGTATCAAATAGCTCTGCGGTATCTCCATACTGCATGCCAGCATCGAGCACCTTCAAATTTGCCTCCGCTAGCAATGCTTTGTTCTTAAAACGCTTTCTGATTTCCTCCTTCAGAGCTTCCTCGGGTCTCTCAAAAAGCCATAGCATCACACCAAGTGCAAAATAGTTTTTGCAGCGTTCTATTTGAGACGGACTTAACCCACTATCCTTAAGAACTGCCTTGCATAACTTGCTCATTGGAATCGCATATACACGATATTCATGCTGGATCTCTTGATCCTCACAAGGATTAGAGTCATAGCCCACCTTCTCAAGATTCGTCTTCGTGAAAGCATCCTCATTAACTACTAGAATCCCACCTTTCTTTAATTCCTTTAAATTTGCTTTAAGTGCGGCAGGATTAAATGCAACTAAAACATCGGGATAATCCCCTGGAGTTGAAACTAAACTGCTACCGAATTGGATCTGATATGAACTGACCCCTGCAATACTTCCTGCAGGAGCCCTGATCTCCGATGGGAAACTAGGTAGAGTTACAGTTTCGTTACCAGCAATCGCCGAGGCCGTCGTAAACTCCATTCCAGTAAGTTGAACTCCATCACCAGAGTCACCAGCAAATAGAATAACAACCTTGTCTAATTCTTCATGCCGGTGTTTTTCTCTAACCATTTTAGCCTCACATCCCTAATAGGGCTTCCAACAAATATTGATTAGAGTTAACTTTAATCATAAACAAATTAAAATGCTATATTCCTAATGTCAGCAATTCTCATAAAAGAAATTAAAAAATCTTTCCCCGGTGTACAGGCCCTAAAGTCGGTCTCTTTGACCATAAATAACGGAGAGTTCTTCTTTTTACTTGGGCCCTCCGGATGCGGGAAAAGTACATTGTTGCGTATTATCGCTGGACTTGATGAGCCAGATGAAGGTCAGATCGAAATTGACGGTGTGGATGTTACCGATCGAAGGCCTCAAGATCGAAATATTGGAATGGTATTCCAAAGCTATGCTCTATGGCCACATATGACAGTCTTTGAAAACATTAATTTTGGTCTGGAAATAAAGAGTATTTCCTCATCAAAAAGAAACGAAATGGTGAGAAACGTCCTCGATATAGTTCGTATGGCAGATTTTGCTAGTCGGTATCCTGGAGAGCTCTCGGGTGGACAACAACAGAGGGTAGCTCTCGCAAGGGCCCTGGTTTTAGAGCCCAATGTAATTTTACTGGATGAACCGATGTCTAATCTTGATACCAAGTTGAGGCTCGAATTGAGAAGGGAACTACGACGTATTCACAGGGAAACGCAAACAACTATGATTTTTGTAACCCACGATCAAAGTGAAGCCTTGTCGCTAGGAACAACAATCGCACTGATGAAAGATGGTGAAATACAACAAATGGGAGCACCCGAGGTCATCCTTAATAATCCTGCAAACGAGTTTGTTCGAAACTTCCTCGCAGGCACGAGTCTTATGCCGGCCACTATTGTTTCATCGAAAGGTGGTCTCACCTATGTGAAAACAAATGCTGTAGAGATTGGGCTTTCTGGTCAAAGTACGCTCAGCCCAGGTGATTCAACCATGCTTTCCGTTCAAGCTTCATTGGTATCAAATTAGCAATCCATGCGGGCTATTTTTCTTTTCATATTATTTATTCTCTGCGTTTTCTTGCTATACCCAATTTATTTCCTCATTGAGAAGAGTTTTTTAGTAGATGGTAGTTTTAGCTTTTATTTCGTTGTTCATGCTTTTATTGATAAAGAGAACGTGGAGTTACTGCTTCGATCTATTAATCTTGCTCTGCTCAGCACATTATTCTCCACTCTCATCAGCTTTCCACTTTCATTTTTATCTGGGGCTTTTAGCTTCAGAGCTAAGGGCTTCCTTCAGCTGCTTGTGCTCTTTCCGCTCATTCTTCCCCCTTTTGTCGGTGCAGTTGGACTTAAGCAGATGCTAGCACGCTTTGGACCCGTTAATTTGATACTTCTTAAGTTAGGCATATTGGACTCTCCAATCGATTTTCTCGGTGAAGGAGGTTATATCGCCGTAGCCATAACTCAGGCTCTGCATCTTTTTCCAATTATGTATCTGAACCTTAGCGCAGCATTGGCCTCCAGAGATCCTGCGTTGGAAGAAGCTGCGCGCTGTGTGGGCGCTCCTTTTTCCAAAATCTTGAGTCGAATCATTCTCCCTATGCTCTTACCAGGGTTCTTTGCCGGTGCCAGCATCGTTTTTATATGGTCTTTCACGGATATTGGTACACCGTTGGTTTTCAGGGTAGAGCGTTTGCTTCCAGTTGTTATTTTCAATTTAAGAGATCAGATCCATGACAATCCAGCAGGCTACGCACTTGCTCTCGTAACATTGGTTGTTAGCATTGTCATTTTTATTTTTGGAAAGTTAATCTCTTCATCTAAGATTTCTAGCAGCGCCAAAGGCTCAGCCAGAAATACCCTTAGACCTCTTCGCGCTAAAGAGGCTTTTATTGTTGGCTTTCCGGTACTTTCTTGTTTGGCATTGGCTCTCCTTCCCCACATTGGCGTGTTGCTTCTATCATTTTCAGACAAATGGTTTATGAGCATTCTTCCACAGAGCTATACTCTCTCATCATATGCCCTGGTCTTTTCCCACTCCATAACACTTACCAGCATGAGAAACAGTTTGTTCTTAAGTTTTTCCAGCACTATTCTTGATATATTTTTGGGTATTGCCATTGCCTGGCTTGTCCAACGCACTTTGATAAAAGGAAGAAAAGCGCTTGATGTTCTATGCATGCTTCCCCTGGCTGTTCCTGGTGTTATTCTTGCCTTCTCATATCTTGGGGCGTTTTCTGGAACAATTCTTAATCCCAGAGTGAATCCTTTCCCACTTTTAATAATTGGATACGCCCTAAGAAGATTGCCCTTTATGTTGCGAGCAGTTTCCGCCGGACTTGAACAGGCAAATAAGAGTCTGGAAGAGGCAGCTTTTAGCGTGGGAGCGAGCAAATGGCAGTGCTTTCGTTCCATAACCCTGCCATTGTTGTTCCCACACATAGCAGCTGGTGCAATTTTATCTTTTGCCTTTGCAATGCTTGAGGTAAGTGAAAGCCTGCTTCTTGCAATGGAGGAGCGATACTTTCCCGTTTCAAAGGCGATGTATGTTCTTATTGGGCGTCCTGATGGTCTTCAACTTGCAAGTGCGCTCGGAATTTTAGGAATGCTTCTAATAGCTGCAAGTTTATACATAGCAGCAAAGGCTCTTGGGAAAGACATTGCTGAGGTATTTAGGCTATGAAAACTAGATGGCCTAAAATAAGTAGATTGCAGTCACGGAAGCCGCTGCTCCTACTACTATTCTTGTTTTGTACAACATTAAGCGGTCAAGCTGAGGAATTGATCATTCTCTCTCCTCACTGGGAAGGCATTCGCTACGAGTTTCAGTGGGCTTTTCAGGAAGTCTATAAGAAGGAAACTGGAAAGGATCTTTCATTTAAGTGGCTCGACGCTGGTGGAACATCCGAGATCTTGCGTTTTGTACGCTCTGAGTACGATAAGAATCCAAAAGGTATTAACATTGATTTATTTTTCGGGGGTGGAGTTGAACCCTATGAGGAGTTAAAGCGTCAAAAGCTCCTGGAAACGATAGCTATTAGCGATGCAGTCTCAACTCAACTCGTCAAAGAAATTGCAGGAGTACCGTTAATAGATCCGGAATTCAAATGGTATGCTCCAGTAATCGGAAGCTTTGGAATCTTGTGCAATGCAGAAGTTCTTAGGCTTTTGAAACTCCCCGTTCCGCAAACATGGGAGGACTTAAACAACCCAAAGTTCCATTCGTGGCTTGCGTCAAGTGATCCTAGAAAAAGTGGAAGTTCTCATATTATTTATGAAATTATTCTGCAAGCCTACGGTTGGGAAAGAGGCTGGAGGGTTATTTTTGGACTTGGTCAGAATATTCGTGCATTCAGTGCACAATCTAACCAACCCGCAAAAGACGTTGAAAGCGGTGAAGTTGCCTGCGCCTTTGCTTATGACACCCAAGCATGGTGGGCGCAACAAAAATATGGCAAAGATAAAATGCCCTATGTACTGCCAAAGAAGCTTACTGCCCTCACTCCTGACGCAGTGGGTATTCTAAAGGGAGCACCCAACCGGGAAATTGCATTGCGTTTTATCGACTTTTTAATGAGCAAAGAGGGACAGCGTCTTTGGATTAGACCAAAGGGCAGCGCTGGTGGGCCTAAACAATACGATCTTGCAAGAATGCCTGTACTTCCGTTTGCCTACTCGGAATCTGGGCCAAAACTCATAAGCTTCAATCCCTTCGAATGGAAGGAATCCTTTTTCCTTGACTCTGATAAGGCATCCAAACGCTGGAATATTTTAAATGATCTATTGGGAGTTTTTATTTTAGAGCCCCATTCTTTTCTCAGAACTCGTAAGGCAAATATTTCGAAGTTGGATCTTCCAAGTGAGACGGAAATTCTAGATGATGCTGAATCGTGGAACAATTTTTTGTTCAAAGACTTAAAGCTCAGGGAATGGAAGTCTAAAAGCAAAAGCATATACTTAAACCAAGGAGATAAAGACCTTCTTTTATTGGCATTGCCAGTTTTGATTTTGTTCCTATTTGTTGCCATTAATCTAGGAAAACGACGCAGACTATTTACAATCAAGAGAGAGCTACCTTAGAATCATGAGAATGTTTTAAGTTACAGCTTTTGAATATGAATAACTCGTCAAATGCAATAAACAATCCACTTAGTTTCGAAACACCTGACTGTATTCGTTGTCTTAGGAAAAAATTAAACGCGTTGGGTGTGGCTGCATTTTATATGAAAGACGGTGAGTGGATGCTCTCTGATTTTGAAAGTGACATTCCTCGTGAAGATGCTGAATTCCAAGGAACTTATCTTCTTAAAATTGGACTTCCTCAAATCATTGCCAATGCTGAAAATGGCCTGCTCCTTACCGGAACAGAATCAATCCAAAACTCAATCCCGGGTATCAACTCCCTAATGAATGGAACTTCCATTATCGGAGCTAGAACGGTCTTTGCCGGCCTTGGTGGAGTACGCTTTGCCTGGCGTGAAGACTCTCAGCCTTTTAGCTCTGACGAACTTAAAATCTTGGAGTGTTTTGGAGAGTGCCCTCCTGGATGTGGTGTCTAGGATCTAAGATTTTACAAGTGCAAGACTCGTAATAACCTTGCATTTGTTTCCAATTGCGGCCCCTTCTCAAATGTCAAACTCAAGGACGGCAATTTTGACGTATTGTCCAAGACACGGCTTCAGTCTGTCTAAGACCAAACTAATCATTTGTCCGATTTTACATGCACCTGTTTAATTAGTGCTTAAATACCATTAAAAGGGATTAGCTTCATGACTTAACCACTAAATTGCTTTTGAAGTTTGTAATCTCTCTTTTTTTGTTTTATTTCTAAACAACCGTATTGTTTTTGCAAAAATGCACCCTTCTTGGGGGACAACACTCCTTGGCACTGCCTGTTAATTTTATTGACAACATTGCAAAGCCGCTTTCTATAGACACTATTCGAAGCGAATATTTTGGTACAGAATATTCTCTTGCGGGATACGTCAATGAAGCCTCCTATGGCTAGGCTACTTTTGGTGTAAACGCCTTGGGATAATTTAGATTTAACTTCAAAAGTGGCCTTAACTGTAACCAGATCATGGAAATAAATCAGGCCGTGTTATATGTTGATCCCTCTCAGTACTCAAGAGTCTTTATCGTCGTGGAAGATCTCCCTTTTTCTCACAGTTTTTGATAGGACGCTTAAAAAACACGGTCGCTACTATAGTCGAGTTAACAAAAAGGTTCATTCTGGAAATTTTTCGTTCAAGATGAAATGAAAAGACTATCGGCGAAGGCCTCCTTGTTTCAGACTCTTAACCTTGAGGAAAAAGCTGGGGAAGGCTTTAGATTAGAGGCCTCGAGCGCGGCCATTAAAAAGAAAGGCCCCTGCGGCTTGTACCAAGTCGAAGCCAAAATTAACTACACGGATTCCAAAACAAAGACCTTCAAACTTATTTTTTCGAAGTCAGCAAAGGGCTGGATAACAAAGCAAAAAATTCTTAGTGCACAAAAAAGATTTTAATAAAGTGACTATCCATCTGCGTTTTAGTTACCCAGCGAGTACCGCCTGGTTTGATGATTTAAGGCTCGATGCACTTTGACTTAAGACTTGCTTAAGAAAGTTCCTTAAATTGGACTCTTTCCTTGGCGAGCATTCCAAATATACTCTTGTTCGCTGAGAGCACTATCATAAGAAGCAATAACTTCCAAAGCATTAGCGGCATATCTAGAAGCATCTTCATAATTCCTAAATTCTCAGAAAGTAAAAGTGATGAGCTAATATTGACCACATGAATTGCTATTGATAGAAGGATGAATATATAAAAAGTCCTTACTGCATAAGTTTTCTTCTTCCAAAGAAACATGGCAACGATTAGCAACGCTGTGGAGACCATCAATTCAAGAATCCCTGAAGCGTAGTACCAATACTTGTACCAACTTGCGAGATCGAGGAAATTTCTAAAAGCAAATAACACTTCCTTGAGATTTCGAACGACCCATGATGAATCCGAGAGGAAAAATTGAAAGAAACTGATACAAGCTTGAAGAACAGATATCTTTAGAGTCATTCCCACACTAAGTGATAGTCGCCAAAATCCCATAACGTAGCCGATCAGACCCGTTAAAACCAGGGAGAAAGCTGTAAAATCCAGCCATATTGGCCTTTGAAAAACAAGTCTCATAACTCTCGCCATTTTATAATCCTTCTCTTCTTTACCGCAATAGTGGTTGTGAGTAGAATCTCTTCCATGAAGATGTTCTCACTAGTCCCATCAAACATTCCTCATCAAAAGAGAAAAAACTTCATCAATGTTCAAATTGACGCCATTGGAGTTGGAATCGCTTTAGCGGCCTATCCTTTTATTCCTGTCCTTCTTGCAAGACTTGGGGCGTCGAATATGCAAGTTGGTCTCTTCAGTTCGCTTCCTGCCATATCGGGACTTTTGTTTGCAATTCCTCTTGGGCGCGTTCTTGAAAATACAAAAAGTATTGTGAGAACTTTTAGCCTTTCTAGGCTTTCAGTATTTCTATCAAATGTTGCCATTGGACTAAGTCCTTTATTCCTTGCTCCAAAGCAGGCGGTTATTTTGATCCTTGCTATAACAAGCCTCGTGACACTTCCAAATACCCTAGTAGGCCTCGGTTTTACGATCATTATGAATGAAGTAGCCGGCCCCGAGTCACGCTACGAGTTGATGAGTAGAAGATGGGCTCTCATTCAACTGAGTTTTTCGATTGTAGCTGCCGCTGCGGGTTTTGTTCTAAGTAAAATTCCCTTTCCACTCGGGTACGCGGTTGTGTTTGGTTTTTTAACAATTGGGGCTTTGATTAGTTATAACTACTCTCGAAGAATAGAAATCCCACAAAGATCTCCATCTCGTCATGCGACTGCAAATAATTTCCCTGATAGAATAAGGACGCTCCATTCCTTAGTGCTTGAACATCGAGCACTTTTGACTTTCAACCTACGCCGTTTTCTTTTGTATCTTGGAGTCTTTGCCCTTACACCCATTTACCCACTTTTCTTTGTGCGGCAACTGCAAGCTTCAGATTTTTGGATAGGCTCAATCTCAACTGCACAATCTATCACATTACTTTTAGGGTATTTCTTCTGGACCGAAATTCGAAAGAAACAAGGTGTTCGCTCAGTTCTTGTTTGGGGAATGCTGGGTAGCTCTTTTTATCCTTTTCTTGTTTCCGCTCTACCAACACTCTCTCTAATTCTCATAGCAGCTTTCATTAGTGGGCTCTTCCAAGCGGCTGTTGATCTATTGCTTTTTGATGAGATGTTAAAACGCATTCCCGCACATGAACAGGCCCCATTGGTCTCTTATTCTCAAAGCGTTTTTTATCTTGCGTCTATTATTGGACCTTTTCTTGGAACTTTCTTTGCGGAACATTTAAATCTGATGGCTGCCTTGTTAATAGGAGCGAGCCTTAGAGCCCTAGGTGCCATATCATTTTGCAGCCTTGATACTAAGGATATAGCTGAAGAGCTTGTTAGGCCAGACGAGCAAATAGGAGAATTAGATCTCTATGGAAAATAGAAATTCAACAGACAGATTGAGTGCGATGAGTGTTGTGATTGTAATTTTTATTGGTGGAGCGGTTCTATGTGCTGCTGCAACTGGTAGTATGAGAGAGATCTCTGATGCGAGCTTTAACGCTGCAAAGGATGCTGTAAGCCTTGCTATTAGCTTAATAGGTATTATGGCTTTGTGGCTTGGTCTGGTAAGAATTCTTGAGGTCGGAGGCTTTATGCACACCCTGGCAAGATTTCTTCATCCAGTGATGGCGAAGCTTTTCCCAGAAATACCTAGAGAGCATCCTGCTATGTCTGCAATGGTTCTTAATATTTCGGCCAATATGCTTGGTCTTGGAAATGCGGCCACTCCACTTGGCATCAAAGCCATGACTGAACTTAACAGAATTAATCCAATTCAAGGAACTGCCACAAATGCCATGTGCTTATTTGTGGCACTCCATACCTCCAGCATTACACTATTTCCCCTTGGCACAATTGGCGTTCGTGCCGCCGCCGGAGCACAAAACCCAGCAAACATTTTCCTTCCAACACTAATCTCATCAATCATTGCCACTGTTAGCGGCTGTGCTATAGCAATGTTCTTGGCAAAACGTGATAAGGGGTACATAGATGAGGTGGCGTCTACAAAACTGGACATCGAATTTCAAGTCCAAGAGGAGCAAAAGGAAACACCGCTGCAGGATTTTTCATCTTTGAAACAAGAAACAAACTCGAAGCGAAAATTTGTGGCCTTTGCTTTGATTCTTCTTTTGTTCTTTACAATGCTTGCTCGTGCTCTAAATACAGAAAGCTTGATTAGTTTTCTAAGAGACGATCTTCTCTCTTATTGGCTCATACCCATATTAATGCTTCTGATTCTCTCCTATGGTCTCTATACGGGCGTTAAACTTTATGAAGCGGTTACAGATGGTGCAAAGCAGGGTTTTGAAGTTGCAATAAGAATAATTCCGTTTCTGGTAATAATCCTTGTTAGTATCGCCATGTTTCGAGCGTCTGGGGCCATGGATTTCGTTGCACAAATATTGGCCCCATTCACAACAATGATAGGAATGCCTGCAGAAGTTCTACCCATGGCACTAGTAAGGCCATTATCAGGCAGTGGAGCATTCGCTATAATGAGCTCTATTGTTCAGCAAGACCCAAACTCTTATTCGGCTTTCTTGGCCTCCGTTATCCAAGGCGCAATGGATACTACTTTTTATATTGTTGCCATTTACTTTGGTGCTGTTAAAGTATCTCGTGTTCGACATGCTATAATTGCCGGCTTGAGTGCAGATATAATTGGTATCATTGCGGCTTGTTTTGTTTCTGCCTTTTTTTGGGGATTATAATGCGAATACTGCATACCGCAGACTGGCATCTTGGAAAACAGCTCCATCATGTTTCTCTTATCAACGATCAAGCAATTGTTTTAGACCAGCTTCATCGGGTGCTCAAAGAATATGAAATTGAGTGTTTGATAATCTCGGGGGACATCTTTGACCGTTCTGTTCCATCGTCAGAGGCGGTTGAGCTTTTTGATGAGACTCTTAGTCGTTTAGCCTTCGATTATGCAAAACCCGTGATAATAATCTCTGGTAATCACGATAGTCCTCCGCGTCTTGCCTTCGGATCAAAGCTTTTCAGTAAATTGTCCCTTCATGTAGTGACCTCTATCGATTACATGAGTAATTTGATTAATCTCTCTGATTCTTACGGCATGATTTCAGTAATTGCACTTCCATTCATCGAAGAAGCCTTAAGCAAAGATATTTCTAATACCTTGGACAAGCCGTTTTCATACGAGGAAACCATCCAAGAACTTCTTAGAAAACTTTCATCCAAAATTCCAGCAAAGTCCCGAACCATAGTGGCTGCACATGCTTTTATCCAGGGCAGCATTGAATCTGAATCAGAACGCCCAGTTTCCCTTGGGGGTACAACAGCTTGTTCTGCACATATATTCGAAGACTTCTCATATACAGCACTAGGGCATCTTCACAGAGCGCAAAGTGTTCAAAAATCTCACATACGATACGCTGGCTCCATTCTTAAGTATTCAAGTTCAGAAATTCCTTATAAAAAAACTTTTTCGCTTGTGGATATTGATGCAAGTGGCAAGCCCATAATCGAAGAAATCCCAATACAACCAAAGAGAGATTTTCGCGAGCTTAGAGGCTTATTTACAGATCTCTGTAGGAAAGATTTCGACAACGGGGATCATGATGATTATTTTTCCATTATAATTGACGATCAAGGTCCGATCCTCGACGCGATGCCGCGTCTTCAAGAAATTTATCCCAACGTTTTAGAAATTCACCGTGAAGCAATTGACAGCATCAGACATTACTCTGTTGTGACCAAGGAATTTCTCAAACAAGATGAAACTTCACTTTTCAAGAACTTTGCCCTGCAGTGTGCAGGCCTTAAGCTTAATGAAATGCAATTAGATATTTTAAAACAAGCATTGGCAACAACTCTTTCCCGTAAGGAAGAAGATTAATCATGAGGCCTATTTCTATTACAATGAGAGCTTTCGGCTGCTACGCAAAGGAACAGACAATTGATTTCTCCCACCTACCAGAGAGCTCACTCTTCCTAATTCATGGGCCCACAGGCTCGGGGAAAAGCACTATATTAGACGCCATATGTTTTGCACTTTATGGAAGACCCGCAAGCGAAGGACGGAAAGCAAATGAGCTAAGAAGCCAACTTGCCACATCATCACTGAGAACTGAGGTTAAATTTGAATTTAGCTTAGGTAGTCATGCATTCAGGGCTCAAAGAAGTACTGAACACCCAGTGAAGAAAAAAAGAGGTGAAGGTTTTACATTGGAAGCTGCAGACGCTGCTCTTTTCGAATTGAAGGATCCGGCAGTTCCTGACCTTGTTGCTAGTGGCATAAAAAAGGTCAATGACAAGATAGAAGAACTTCTAGGGCTTTCCTTTGAGCACTTTAGACAGCTTATAGTTATTCCTCAGAATCAATTCTTGCGCCTTTTGGTTGCTGACACAAATGATCGTATCCAAATTTTTGAGAAGCTTTTCCAAACTGAAAGGTTTCGAAGGATCGAGGATGCTTTGAGAATCCAATTTAGCGAAGTTAATCAAAAGATTGCTGAGATCAAAGAAAAAAGAAATGTTTTGGCAGAAAGCGAAGGGGTTAAAAACATCGAGGATCTTCGCTTAAAGATCAAACTTTTGGAGTCTGATCTTATTGCGGTAAAGGAAAAAGAGCTCCAAAATGAAAATGCCTTGAAGTCTGCGCAGTCTGAAGAATCAAATGCAAAAGAGATAGTTCAAAGACTTAGGGAATACGAAGAAGCTCATGAATCCTATAACCACCTCAAGCTAAATGTTCCTTTAATAGAGAAAGAGAGATTTCGCTTGAATAAAGCAAGACAGTCGCAGGAAATTGAGGCTTCTTTTCTGGCCTGGTCTAACGCAAAGACTCGGCTCTCAAAAGCTCAGATTCTCTTAGATGAAGCCTCTGGCCAATTGGAAAAAGCAAAAGCTGTTTTTGAGGCACAATCACAACGGGAACAAGAACTTGGGAAACTCGAGAGAGTTTTGGAGAATTTAATAGAGAGAATTGGAGCAACAGAATTCAAGGCCTCTGCATGGACTGAAAAAGAGAAGCAATATAAAGCCGAGAGCTCCCAACTCAGAGCTCTTAAGGAGAAGCTTGAATCCCTTGAGAGTTCCTATCAGAACTTAACAGTCCAAGCAAAAGATATTGAGGAAACCCTTAATGCTAAGAAAGTATTGTGGGAAGGATCTCATGCAGCGCGCTTGGCGCTTCTGCTCAAAGAAGGAAAACCCTGCCCTGTTTGTGGATCTCAAGAACATCCCGCACCTGCACAGACGATAAAAGAGTGCCCCACTGATAACGAGATTCAAGCGTTAGAGAGCGATTCTCGGAGATTTCAGATTAAATTGCAGGAACTCAGACAAGAAAAGGCTCTGCTCAAAGAGTCGATCACGAGGCTTAGCGAAAGTACAAGCAATCTCTCCAAGGAGCTGGAGCTTGAACGAGATCTTGCAGAAAAGTACGAACACATGATTGAAGAAAGAGAGGCTACAAGTCAACAAATTAGCGCTCATCGCAAAGCTATAGAAGAAAGCAAAAAAGAATTCTCACTTGCGTATTCAACTCATAGCTCCAGGCTAGAAGCTCTGGAAACAGAAAAAAGAGACTTCGAACAGTTCAATTCTCAGTTCTCAATAGCACTTTCAAAGCAACAGTTTAGCGGCCTTGATGATTTCTTGAAATTTCGCCTTCCGGAAGAAGAAAGGCTTAAGCTTGACAGAACCATAAAGGACTTTGAGGCTAAATTAGCTGTAGCAAAAGACCGCTACATTAAGGCCAAATCAGTCCTAACTGAGGCTCCAATCCCTGATATGGCCGCAATTAAAAAAAAGAAGAAACAGGCAGAAGAAGAATATAAATTTTCTATAAAAGAAAGAGGCGTTCTTCAAGAGCGTATAAAGAGAAGCAAAAACAATTTGAGGAGTCTAGAAAAGATATTAGACGAACTCAGCTTAATGGAAAAGCGTTGGGAGGCAACAAAACAGTTAGCAGATATTGCAATGGGAAATAATTCTTTAAGGATTAGCTTTCATAGTTTCTGCCTAAGCGCTTTCCTTGATGACGTGTTGCTTAGTGCAAGTGAGCGTCTCCGAATTATGAGTGATGGACGATATGAACTCGAAAGGCAGGGGGATCCAACGGATCGGCGCATGAAAAGTGGCCTTGATATTCGAGTCTTCGATAATTATACCGGTCAAACAAGAAGTGGAAATTCCCTCTCTGGGGGAGAGGGGTTTCTGGCAGCCTTGTCTCTTGCTTTAGGACTAGCAGATGTCGTTCAAAGCTACATGGGTGGAATTAGAATGGATACCATCTTCATCGATGAAGGTTTTGGGAATCTTGATCCAGAATCCCTTGATCGAGCAATTCAGGCCCTTGTAAGTCTTCAAAAGAGCGGTCGTCTTGTTGGCATCATCTCCCATGTCCCAGAACTTCTATCCAGAATAAATCTAAAGATTGAAACAATCAGTGGCCGATCGGGCAGCTCGGTCCGAACAAATTTTTAAGCTCGTTATAACATAAATGGTCGAAAGCTTTTTGTAATACTTCTCTCTCTAACCATTCGACCTCTAATCAGACAGACTGCATCCGTTAACACGCGGGGTGGTAACTACTCAAAAAGTTCGAGTGGGAAGACTAATTCAGCTTTCGGCTGCACAGCTGCCGGCCCAACAGCCTACGGCTTCGGCGAACAGCTCTCAGAGTCGGATACGGAGTCAGAGATTCTGCTAACAGAAATAGAAAAAGTAGACCCAAAGGAAGCTTCGATAAAGCTCAGCCGAACGGGAAGTCTGGCCCTTCATCTCTCGACCTTCCCGGACTTACTGAGCAATTACGCGGGATATTTAAAATTGTCACTTTGGACCTATGAATTACGCTTTGTAATGAAGCACCGCCATAGCACCAAGGATCTCCGTGCTACTCAATTGAAGATTCTTAAGTTCATACTTGCCCGCTTCGAATAAATGCACGGCATCTTCTTCTCCCAGAACAAACGGTGCGATAGCCAGCCTCAATTCATCAAAACAGCGCTTTTTAAAAAAAAGATTGAAGATTGAAGCTCCGCCCTCAACCAACAATTTCGATATTCCTCTCGATAAAAGATCTGATAAAAGAAAATTTAAATTCACCTCACTAGCTCCAGCGGAAATAACCTCAGCCACTCCGCCAAGCTTTCCCCTCAGTTCAGATGAAGCCGAGTCCGCACAGTAAAGCAGCCGCGCTGAAGGTCCCATTTGAAAAAAATGGTTATCAGAATCAAGATTTCCGCTTCTACTGAGAGTAACTTTACAGGGATTTAAAGGCCTGCCGACTGCGACCCTCCTTTCTTGTCTTTTGGGATCTCTTATCAGCAGCCTTGGATTGTCGCGCCTGACTGTCTCTGCTCCGACTAAAATTGCGTCACTCTGTGCGCGCAGTTCATCAACAACATCAAGATCCTCTTCGCTTGAAAGGATCAGCCTATCGCCCCGGCTTCTACCAATATAGCCGTTTAAAGAACATGCTATATTTAAGGTTATGTATGGTCTCTTTGCTTCCATTTTTGAGCAATAGCTTACCTAAGTTTTGCTAATTTCTTCAAGGCTGCCGCAAATGTGTACTTCACTTATAATATAAGATAAACTCAAATGCTTGGAGAGCTCAGATGGATTTTTGTACAGCAGAAGAAGCAATTGAAGAGATTAGAAACGGACACTTTCTCGTTGTCGTAGACAGTGAAGACAGAGAAAATGAGGGCGATCTTATCATTTCATCTCAATTTGCGAGTCCTGAAGCCATAAATTTTCTTGAGACTGAAGCGAGAGGGTGGATTTGTTGTGCCATGGAAGGCACCCGTCTGGACGAGCTTCATATACCCCTAATGGTGAGGGACAACACTTCCAGGCTCTCAACTGCCTTCACGGTTACTGTAGATGCAAAACATGGAACTAGCACGGGAATATCAGCATCGGATCAAGCTCGAACGATACAGACTCTTATTGATCCAAAGACTCAGAGTTCTGACTTACTGAGACCTGGACATGTGCAACCCCTTCGAGCCATGAAAGGCGGGGTCCTTGTTCGTGCCGGACATACAGAAGCCGCAGTTGATTTAAGCCGCCTCGCTGGCCTTTTCCCCTGCTCTCTGTTGTGTGAAATAAAAAAGAATGACGGAGAAATGGCGCGCCTTCCAGAGCTAAAAGTCTTTGCAGAAAAGCATAATATAAAACTCTTCAGCATCGCATAGCTAATAAGTTATAGACGTAGGACGGATTGCCTGGTTCGGCAGATTTCTTCATGTTTACTTCCTACAGACTTTGGAGACTTCGAAGCAATTGCCTATAAGAGCGATGTCGATGAGACTCCTTACTTAATACTTAAGGTTGGAACTTGGAAAGCAGACGAGCCTGTACTCGTGAGAGTTCATAGTGGCTGCATGACTGGCGATATTTTCCA
>JAAZON010000100.1 GCA_012797725.1 SAR324 cluster bacterium
GTGGAAGATTCCAAAAAAGAGTAAATGAACTTGAGAGATGATAGGACAGCCATGAAAATATTAATTGCTGAAGATGAACCTACAACCTTATTACTCATGCGTTCGATGATGTCTTCGTTTGGAGACTGCGCTGGTTTTGAAACGGGGAAAGCTACTCTTAAGGCTTTTGAAGATGCCTGGGAAGCTGGAGAACCTTATGATGTAATATGTCTCGATATAATGCTCCCAGACATGAGTGGGCATGATGTGCTCAAAGCTATACGCGCTTTCGAGTCAAGGTATAGTCTAGAGGATGATGAAAAAGCAAAAATTATAATGACAACAGCTTTACATGATGAGGAGAATTTCTTGCAGGCTCATGAAGAAGGCTCGGAGTGGTTTCTGAGCAAGCCTATTAGTAAAAACCAGGTTAAAGCTCTGTTTGAAGAATTTGGTCTAATAAAATCTGAGCCTGACATTAAAAACTAAATATATTTTTATGCTCGGATTCTCATAGCACAAAAAGGTTGCCTTTTCTAATGCCTAACATTCGTCTTGTCATAGAATATGATGGAAGAAATTTTCATGGTTGGCAGCGTCAACCAAACTTGAGAACCATTCAAGGGGAGCTTGAAAGAGTGGTTAGAATGGTCTTGCGAGAAGATATCCCAGTTATTCATTCCGCTGGTCGCACTGATGCCGGAGTTCACGCACGAGGGCAGGTCGTCAATTTTCATGTTGAAAAAGAATGCGACCTTAAAAAACTAAAATTATCCATTAGTAGTCTATTGCGTGGAGAAGTAAGTGTTTTATCTGCAGATTATGTTCCTGAAGACTTCCATTCTAGGCGAAGCGCAATATCCAAACAGTATTCATACAAAATCTTGCAAAGAGACAGTCCACCAGCTCTTGATAAGGGGAAAGCGTGGCATATACCAGTAGCTCTTGATCTTGAGCTTATGCAAGAGGAGGCAAAACTCTTCATAGGGTGTCACGATTTCACTAGCTTTAGAAGCAAAGACTGCATTCAGCCATCACCATTTAAGACAATTATTGAGAGCGAAGTGATAGTTGATAGTCCCTATGTCATATATAGGGTAGTCGGACAGGGATTTCTTAAGCAAATGGTTCGCATAATGGTCGGTACTCTTGTGGGACGTGCCAAGCATAAACCAAAAATAAAGAGTATTGCGGAGATCTTTGAGGCCAAAGACAGATCTGCCGCCGCAATGAGTGCTACGGCCCATGGATTGTATCTTGATTGGGTGAAGTATCAGCTTCCAATAATTGAATGAAAAGTGCGCTAGCTTTTTAAATACTCATTAAAGACTTCTTCCAGTGATGGGGTTCCAATCTCTTCTAGTTCATAACGTACTCTTACAAGAGGCTTGTTAATTTTAACTATTCGCCCGAGATCTATTGGAGTTCCTGAGATGACAATATCAGCCCTGCATGCATTAATTGTCTCTTCCAGATCTTTGACTTGCTGTGCACTGTATCCAACCGCTGGTAGCAATGAATCAATGTGGGGGTACTGTTCCAGAGTCTTTCTTATAGTCCCAACCGCATAAGGTCTTGGATCAAGGATCTCTCCGGCTCCAAATTTATTCGCGGCAACCGTGGCTGCTCCATATTTCATTCCACCATGAGTAAGTGTTGGGCCATCCTCGACGATAAGGACGGTTTTCCCGGTTATTAAGTCAGGATTATCCACAGACACAGGAGATCTGGCTTCAATAATGACAGCCGCTGAGTTTAGCGCTTGAATATTAGCACGGAGCGCGTTCACTTGAGCTGGTGTAGCCGTATCAACTTTATTTATTATTGCAATGGACGCCCTTCTTAAATTCACTTCACCAGGATGATATTCAGACTCATGACCAACACGGTGAGGATCCGTTACAACTA
>JAAZON010000101.1 GCA_012797725.1 SAR324 cluster bacterium
AGATGATATCATTACTATCACGGGAACTGCCTCACGAGATAACGATATTATTCGTATTGAACAAGAACTTCGCAAAATTCCAGGAGTTGGAAATGTAATAAACCAGCTTAGACTTCCACCCGAAATGAGCGATACATATCTGGAACAAGAAATACGGCATGAATTGGTGAACAAGAACGGTATAAATTTGGATAGAATAAGCTTTAGCGTTCGAGATGGGGTTGCGACCTTTAGCGGACATGTTGGGACTCATGAAGAAATTGATAGGATCCTGGCTCAGACTCTTATGATTAGAGGCATCAAAGATGTAAAGAGCAATGTTCAGATTGGCGGACAACCTTAAATAAACCCTGCGCCAATGATTTTTGACATAAAATCGTTGGTAATAGCTGGGGGTTTGGCTTCACTTTAAATCAAACGTAACTGGCACCCAATTTCTAGCCTTACAATGAGGAAGGGGGCAAACAAAGACAGGCTCATCTAAGCGAAGAATCAGAGTGCGGGTGAAAATATGCCCACATGAACCACAGTGAATAATCACTTTATGTGGGCTAACTTCAAAGTATTCTGGCACTATTGCCTTCTTCCTTGCAGCACGAGCAGCCCATTCTGCCTTTTTGTTTGGACTTGGATCAGACATAATACTTCAAACAGAGCTAGAAAACTTTTTGAGAACCTAGAAACAATTTTCTATTGACGATCCTGCAATTCTTTGCATTCCTGACTTTCTAGTTTAACCGCTGAAAGAAGAGCTTGCCAGTCCCCTCTCTATGGATGCTGCAACATTGCCTTTTGCATGAGAAAACAGTAAAGTCTCTAGCATATTAGTATACATTTTCGCCAACTTAGCTCAGCTGGTAGAGCATCTCATTCGTAATGAGAGGGTCGAGGGTTCGATTCCCCCAGTTGGCTTTCTTCCTTTATCTGAACTAGACGATTGAGCAAATTAGTCAATAAGGATCGAACATCTCCCTCGGCTCTGATTTTCTGGAGCGTCGTTCCGCTTGGTATTGTTCTCAGGGTTTGGTTGTCTTCATTGGGGCACAATTATGACCTGGAATCATACTGGGAGGTTTTTAAGATTGTCTTAGATGGGAAATCAGTCTACTCGGAAACAGCGCGTTATAATTACGGTCCGATTTGGTTTTTAATACTCGGCGCACTTGGAAGGGTTACTCTCTATCTCGGCTATGACGACATCTTTCATTTTCATGTCTTAGTCGGGTCATTTCTCACGCTGATTGACGTCGTCATCGCATTGTTTCTTAGAGACAAATACGGCGTTGCTTGTTCAATGTTTTTTCTCATCAATCCAGTATCGATTTTAATAACGGGTTATCATTCTCAGTTCGACAGTGCCGCAATTCTGCTCGGATTGCTGGCGTGTTCTAACCTGGCAACGTCGGGAAGGCGCACATCTGCTTTACGTTCAGTTGTTATGTCGGCTCTGGTTCTTGGTCTTTCATTGGCGACCAAGCATATTCTGATAATCTTTCCACTATGGCTTTGGTGGCTTTATAGAAACTCATCGGGCTCAATCAGAACGGCAGTGCTGGTATGCTCTTATGGGTGCTTTGGCGCTTTCTTTATCCCCTATCTGTTGGATAGCTCGTCGATTGCTGGAATCGTTGCAAATGTCCTAAAATATGGAAGCACTCACGGGAATAGCTTAATCGAAAGATTTCTTGGGCTCTTTGTTGATATACATTTACTTGAGAACTCATTCGGGCTAGCTCTTTCTAGGGCTCTGTTCGTAGTAGGAACAGTCTGCGCAGGAGGTCTTTGGATTTCCAGACTTGGGAAAAGGAGCGATGAACGAGACTTATTTTTTTCTTTATCTCATCACGCTGGTGACGCTGACTAGTTCCATGGCGGATCAGTACCTGGCTATTCCCATTGTAGCAGTAGCGCGATATCACAAAATTGGATGGAGCTGGGTTTACTCTGTTGCTGCAACCTGCACGCTGCTTACAAGTGCGAATAACGTCGCTCAAGAGAGGCTCGCTAGCTTTCAAGTTATCGGATATTCACAAGCTCAGATTTGGCTGTTGTTCTTGCTTCTGACAATTTGGAGAAGAAGTGGCGTACTTTCGACGGAAAAATAAACTGTTGCAGTGATTTGATTTGTGTCAGTTTTGTGTCAGATAGGGTTATAGTTGCTTAAGGGTTTGTAACTTATTGAATTGGAAGCTGGTTTTAAGCGTCATTCGGACAAGCAACTCATTCGTAATGAGAGGGTCACGTGTTCGATTGCCCCAGTTGGCTTGCCCTGTTTTCATGTGAATTTGCCTACCGCAGCCTGGTAAAGGCCTAAATAATTGCAATCCATCCTTTAATTTAAGCTCCCTTTTCTAAAGGGAACTCTCTTTCTTGCCGCTTAAATATCTATGGGAAGTCCTCTGCTTTGGGGGGAGAACTTCCACTTATAGGTTGTATGAGAATTACTGCCCTTATCTGCGCAATACTCGTAACCGCAATTCCCGTTTTCGGGGAAGGAAATAACGTTTTCCAAAAAAGCTTTTCCTCCGCCATCCAATATGATTTCGCACTTAGTCATCAAACCACAAAAAGGATTCTTCCTCTTGCGGTGGAGATTAATAACATTGAAAGACTCCAGAAAGATACTGGCTGCAATGCGTCAGGCATTGGAGCAGCTACATTTGGCTGCGATTTCTATGAAACCCACGACAACAAAGAGTACCTGAAGACTCTCAGCCTTCGAGCAGGAATTGCTCGAAATGCTGTGGGCATGGGCCTAAATTTAACCTGGTGAAAATAGGAAGATTAATTTCCTATCTCGTCTATTAAATTAAATCGCTGCAATCAACTTGTTCAAAGCTTGCTTTGCTTTTGGTTTGTTCACTTTTCCAAAATTACGATCATTAAACTTCAATGCCTTCCTCACTCTCTTGTTAGTATTTGACACCAATGTGGCAAGAGGAACCGTTCCGGTTACCGTAATCTTGGAAGCGTTAGCAGTGGTAAATGCGACAAAAGCCACAAGTTTTGTTTTAATATCATTGACTCTATTTTTCTGAACTAGCAACTCTGCCTGATTTGTAGGTCTCTTAAGCCTGTTAACCATTGTGCGAATTGCTTTAGCTTGACTGTCAGCATCCGCATTAGCCAAACAATCAAGTATGCCATTCCCATTCGAATCAACATCAGGAGTCCCACAACCACAAACGCCAGGAACAGTTTTATCTGGGTCCGAAGGACAAGCATCATTTGCCTCAAAGGCTCCAATATCACAAAGCGCGTTACCATCTTGATTGCCATCGAAGGGGCGAGCGACTCCTCTTTGATCAGTTGCCGGACAAGTCCCACCCGAAACTCCATCTAGAGCTGGACTATCTGTAGAGATTGCATGGGTGAGTGTACCACCTCCATTATCAGCTAATGCGCTCAAGAGCGGATTTGTATTTGCACGATCTGTTGCCAATGATAACCCACAGGTTGCATCATCAGAGATATTGTTTCCTGCCGATGTTACAGCAGCACCTCCACAATTTGCTA
>JAAZON010000007.1 GCA_012797725.1 SAR324 cluster bacterium
TAGAGTCGCTATTTACTCTCTCATTTTTCAACACTGCACAATCTAGTCTCGTGAATGACATATGGCTCTGAATCTAAATTTCAAAAAAACACATCGTAGCTCATCAAAAAGCTCGTGACATCAACAGATGACTCTGATTCCGCAGGATCCCATGATTTCGCAGACAAGCAAGCTTCGAAAAAGCTTAGCCTAGCGGAAGCCTGACCCTCTATTTTCCAACATTCCGGAACTTAATAAGTAGATACAAAATACAGGCATAATATCCTGTATTCACGAGAAAAAATCAATGCAAACAAGATTCTACTAAAGTCACCTTCTTTAAAGACGATACTACACTCTGAAGCAAGCAAGCTAGCCACCTTTTGACAAGGAGTGTTGTATGGAAAATCTCAGCGTCAGCCAGTCAGGCAAAGCCCCAAATTACCATTCATATTATCGCGAAATGAAGCTTAGTCTTAATGCAGTGATAATTGAAAAATCATTCAAAAAGAACTCCCAATCTGATGACGATAACGATGTAGGTATAAATGACCTCTCCAAAGGTCTTTCAATAACTGCTCAAAACATCATTGACAAAATCAACGAGCTTCTTAAGGCAAAACTTCCAAATGGAGTACAAAGTCTAAAACATGATGAAGTTACCCCTGATGCTACTGCAGAAAGAATCGTAAGCGGCGTCACTGCATTTTTCGATGCTTATGCAAAGCAAAATCCCAATCTCGAAGGTGAAGAGCTTATCGCATCCTTCATGAAAGAAATTCGTTCGGGTGTCGATAAAGGATACGAAGAAGCTTTTAATATATTAGAAGGTCTTGGAGCCTTTGAATTTGATGGGGTGAAAGACGGGGTGCAACAGACGAAAGCTCTCATTGAATCAAAACTGCAAGCTTGGGAAAGCACCAAAAGAAAAGAGTTGGGGCTTGAGACACAGGTCACAGCATCGCAAGTATCATCTGAAGTCTCGTCCGATCTTCTAGTTCAAGCTGCAAATCAAGTGAGTGTTTATGCTTAATCAATTAATTAAATAAATTTTGAAAGGATATCTCTCCCAGAAATTGTGTGTGTTACTAGTGTTTGCTGAAGAAGCCGGTTGAGCCTAAATGGTCTCCTCCGGCTTCTTTTTTTTTATTCTAGCATCCGGATCTAAGGCGCTGCACCGAAATCTAATCGATTCTAACTTTTTCAACCTTTGCCACTTTCTCGGCAAAAAGCCGCAAAGTCTGATTAATTGCCTTTCCCTTAAAATATTCCCTATCTTGATCCGTTCCCGGTTCCAGAATCAAAATATCTCCTTCGAAATGATAAGCTGCCACTCTTCTCAATCTATCAAGAAGTCCCAGTTGAAGTTTGTCCTCAAGTTCATTCAGTAACTTTTCCCATAGTACAGGATTGTTGCCTTTACTTGACTCGGAGCTCATAATTCAAACCTTCCTTAGAAAGACGAGAAAATGCAAAAAAACTTCCAGAGCGAACGCAACTGACCCGCATGCAAAAGACACATGCCAGTCAGTGTATAACATAGAGCATGACCTACAATCATGCTATGTCATACACTGTGCTTTGGCAATTTTAATTCTCTATGCGAGATTATTACTCTATTTAGAGTGCAATTTCTTGCACAGCATCTTGCTGCGCTGTTTCGGCTTGCATCAGGATGGCACTCTTGAGACTCTCATAATCGAGATCGAGTGCTTCACAGATGAACTTGAATGTTAACGGAGCGTCCGATGGTTCATCTTCCATCAGCCATGACCTTGCCCCTTCTTTCAACTCTCCTTCACCACTAACATAATCCGTGATTGCCCGCTGTAAAACAGCGGCTAAGAGTCTTTTCTCAGGAACATGTGCCCCTGCTGCTGGAATTTCCGAATTTGACCAACCCTTCATGTAGCTTATGCCTCAAAAAAATAAGTTGAGTACAACCACAAAAAACTCAGACAAAAATCTCCCCCCTTTCTACCTGAGTCTGAGAACAAACAACACCCTCAGGTGAATCCACCTTTTTTAAATTTTTCATTAAATTCAGCTGAGCATGACTGAAATGCCCAGGGGTATCTGAGCCTTACGCCTGACTTCTTAATAACAATAGAAAGCCTTTAACGTAAGGATAAATTTTAAAGAATGAACATTCGCAAGTCAATGAAAAAATTTACACCAGAGTCACTGTTAATTTTTTTTCTAATTTGACATATTGTGTATTTTCAATATGTTAAGACGCTCAAACAGATTCGGTGGACTTAAGAGTACGAATAGGCGAGCCTTAAGAAGCCCTATTAGCTTCTTTCTCATTAATTTTGACTTATGATCTAAACCCTTTTTCCTCTCTTGGAGCTTTTGTTCCGATTCGTTCAATTTCGTTAGGCTTTCCTTTGTTTTTAAGCAACGCTTTCTTAGCTCATTAAGTGTTTCCGCGAAGTATTCCATCGGATTTGATTGATTGCTAACTTGCACTTTAACACCAAGAGCATCTAACGCATCTCTCAGTTCCTTCATGTCCTGAAAAGTCCTGGGAAGCTCCTGTAACCTCGGTAAGCCTTCTAGAATCCCTTCCTCGTAAAACTCAAACTTTTGACTCTCGTTTTCCCTTCTGCGATTTGCACCCTTAGTTTCGTCTTGAAAGCCAAGAAAAATTCGCAAGCTGTCTCTAACAGCAATGAATTCTGGAGCGATTCTCAGACGACTAGACTTAATTGCCAATATTTGTTCATTAAGAAAATCCAAAGCAAGCATACTTGATTTTAATTCCTCAACTTGCCTGACTAATGGACTTTCACTCTCTGGATTCTCCAAATCCGACACTTCCTCCACTGTTCTTAAAAACCCAGTGTCAAGCTTTGACTGGAGTATCGCTGGATTATTTTGTTGCAATGCATCAAGTGCATCTAAAAACTTAAGCACACTATTTTCAGGGACCCAAAGAAGTTTATGCTTTCTGTCAATTTTCTCAAAGATCTTCTCACTTACTGATAAATCAAAAAGACCCGGGGACGCCATTCTTGCATCAGCAAAACGCTGTTGCTTAACATTCTCTCTTATCTCTCGTGCAAGCAGAGCCTTCGCATATTGATCCAGTGGTAATTGAACTATTCCTATAAACAAAACAAGCAGCAGGATTGAAAGTCCACATAAACACCATGCCCACCACTTTGGTTTAGTTCTATTCATAAATAGCTATAGGAAAAACAAATCTGTTGCCTAACCAAAATCTCGAGAATTAGAGTCTTTAAAAATAAACAGGCCAGTTCACCACTTTTCGCGTTGAACCGGCCTATCATAGCTGGACATGGCAAAATTTGAAATACATGACTTTAGTCGCTGCGTGTGATGATTGCACACGCGCGATCAATCACGTTTTCTCATTTGCTTAAAATGTCGATTCTTGAAGGCGTTAATAATTCCCAGACGAAGATACTCAGGGTTAATACCCAAGGCTTCACAGACATTTTCAAATGAAAATACATACTCACGATCGTGGCTTAAAAACCAAACTTGCGTCTCCCGAAAGGCGGCTGCCTCTTCGGCACGACGAAAGCTCCTACCTGCTAAGAGTAGCTGAATTGCATCAAAGAGTACTGCGGACATAAGTGCTCGCTCTGGTCCTTCAGCAAAACCTGTGGCCTCCGAAAAATATTCAAATGGTTCTGAGTCTTCAAGATTCAAGAAAAGGAATTCAGTATTTAGCTCCAACATCTTGAACTCCTTTGATTTTAAAAAAATATTTCTTCCGAACTTGGGATCCTCACAATCCCAGCTCTGTTTAAGATCAAAATCCCTTGGTTCACTTATCGAGACGTCCAGTTTGGCTCTCAAAATTAAGACGCCCAAGATTAAAAAACGGTGTGCTTTTTTTTATTTAAGCCCCTTTATTGAAGTCGAAAGGTCGCTGAGAAAACTGCTGTCATTTTCTCAAGATTAATACGCATCAGAAGGCGTGAGAATATAACTATATAGGCCTAACTGAATGAACGTCCAAAGCAGCAAAGCCCCCACTATGGCTATTGGAGGCATCAGTCCCCAAAGTCCTAGAACTATCATTACAACACCAAGAGGAATAGATGTTCTCAAAATAAGGTGTCTTGCAAAAAGTTCTAGGCGACTCAGTCTAAACAGCCTAGGGATCAAATTAAGAGATCTCGAGAAAAATACAACATCTGATTGGTTAAAATCCCATTTATTTTTATTGAAATAGGTCATTCTAAGATCCGCAGCCTCATATACTTGACTAGGATTCTCATCTGATACCAACAGAGCACACGGCTTAAGAAACTCAAGCCTTTCTTGAAAAACCTTATCAGATATAGCGCCAGTTATTGCCGAAAGCTCCAAACCAATTCTCTTACCCAATTCATCAACCACAGGATTTTCTTCCTTGCTAAGAAGTGAAAGTCGAAGTCCAAGATTGTGAAGAGAATCATTTAATACTTTGCCGTCAATTTCAAAGGGGTTTTCCACCGCAAAGCGCGCAAGAAGCTGTTTCCCACAAGCCACGAAAAGCTCTTTCTCTCGCCTCCCTTCAACGCTATCAAGAGCATCAGAAAGCTCAAAATGCACGCCCTTCGCAAGTAAAACTTCTTCGCTCCCTAACAGAAATAAGGAATCTTGCAGCTTTCCTTGTAATCCATCGTCTTCAAGCTCTTCCCATTCTGACACTTCCTGAATAGACAAACTACGCTTCCCTTCAGCTATGAACTCTGCAAGATCCTTGAACATTTGATTCTTAGACTTGCAAAACATGCTAAGCAACAAAGACCACATTGCCTTTTCATCAACACGTTCATCGAGCACCTTGAAATTCTTAATTGCATATCTTCCTGGTGGTCTACTTGCAACATACTCAACAACGACATTCTTGATTCCACCTATTTTTGAAAAACACTCTAGGGGCTTCCCGCAGAAAATTCCTTCGCGCGCAAGTCTGCTAAAGACCGCGGAGAACCCCATTATAATCACATGAAGACCATGAACAACGAGACTCGCAAGCATGCCTGAAGCTATCACCCAAGAAATTTTTTCCAACGAAGCTCCTGTGCCAGTCCAGTATAATGCTGCACCAAAAGTAGCAAAGATAATCAAGACAAACGCGATTTGCTCTATACGTCGCAACTTTTCAATCTCTGGAACTATACCATTAAGACTTGCATTCATTTGTTCGAAATACCCAGCTATGTCTGAATTGAATGGAGTAGCTTCAGTTTGAACTATGAAATTTCCTTCCAGCACCCGGGAGCCAGCATAAGTTCGGTCTCCGGCTTTCTTAAATTGCATACTAAGCGAAAAATCATGCCTTCGCTCACAAAAACTTCCATGACCGGCAACGATAACAGAGTCAGCAGGCACTATTTCTCCAGGCTTCAAGGCAACTCGCATTTTCTTTTCTATCTTTTCTGTTGGGATTCGATTTGAGATCTTTTGGCCCTTATTAGCAAAACCTTCTTCATCTTGGGAAGCCAGAGTGCTGAATGGGGCAAGATCGCTTACTGAATATATACTATCTCTTCCAAAGGTCAGAAGTATTCTGCTCTCAAGAAAATCAACTAACGACAACAAAAAAATCGTGGTTATTGCAAGCTCTGCATGAAGTAATCCCTCACCCAAATAAAAGGTCGAAATCAAAGCTTGGGTAGCTCCCATAAATAGAGATAGCACTGCTATTAGTCTTAAGATTTTTGCTGACAACCTGAACGACTTTAAGGCATTTAAACTAGGACGCCAGTATTGACGTATGCTTTGATACAACTGAGTGGCAAGCAGCAAGAGCAGTAAAATCACATAAGGAACCAAAAGACTTTTTCTGGCTTCCGGGCCTTTAAATAACACAAGTTCTGTTAATACGATGTTAACGCAAGCAAAAACTCCAACAGCGATACGATTGCCAGATGAAAGGTCTGTTGTTGAAGATGTGAATGGATAAGAAAAAATTCTCTTAAAAAAAGCGACTATGCGGCTAAGGATTCTTAGCCTCCCCTCGGTATTCTCAGCGAGTGCAATTTCTCGCATCTGCTCGCTTCCAATTCCATTCATTGACAACTCAAAGTAGGCATACTGCCACTATGAGAAAATTTTATTTAGCGGACTTCGAAGAAGCCTCTGCTGCTTCACCTTCAGTCCTCTGATACTTGACTTTAAGCTTACTGAGCTTCTTCTCAGCAAACTCCACATGCTTTCTTGCGACAGGATCATATTTCTTTAGTGCAAGTTTTTTTTCGCCCTTATTTTTTTTCTTGTTCTTGCGATTTGTATAAAAATAACCTGTCTTCTCCGATGATACGAGAAACGTAGTTTCTTTTTGAGCCTTTGCCATAATGACTACCTTGAATACACTCGGGCTACCCCCCAATACGCCCATTGTAAATAGTCTCAATTCCACAAATTCGCGATCTTGAGATTGGGGTCTTGATCTTGCCCTTTTTAAGCTTCAACGCTTACTAGGAGCAGTAAAGGTATAAAAAAAACGACTTTTTTTCAAGGGTTGGCCTTGAGACTTGAATTTAGTATGAATAATCCGATTCAAATGGGCCTGGTATTTGACCGAAGCAAGTCAAAATATTGCTCGAAATGCCTTCCTGCCTATTCCTTTGGGGTCGATCTCAGCCCCTATCATAAACTAAGACCATTGCTTATATTCGTTTCAAGCCAGCAATTAGATGGTTTCTACTGACTGCTGAAAACGATTCTGACTAATATTAAGTAAGATACAATATGGCATTAGACATTGGGTCTCATGTTTGGCTTCGAAGAATTGGAAAGGAAGGAATAATTAGCTCTATTGGCCCAGATGGCATGTACAGAGTTTCTGTTGGAAGTCTAAGTTTGAGATGCAAAGCTGACGAAATCGAGAAGCTTAGCCCCTCTAAAATGAGGCAAAGAGAGAAGAATCCATCCTCAAAAGCCTCGAAAACATCAGAAAGATCTCGCATTTTGAGTCTCGACTTACATGGAAAGACAGTTAATGAAGCTCTTGAAGCAATTGAGCAATGCATCAGTGATGCTATTATGGCCGGCATTGACGAGATTGAGCTCATCCATGGCCTAGGCACAGGTAAACTACAAAGAGCCGCCCATCAATATCTTAAAGGTTGCAAAGTTGTTCATGCCTTTCGAGTACTCGATAACAACCCGGGGACAACAATTATACATTTATGACGACTATGCCTTATTATCTTTAAGAGATAATCGAATCTTGCCTTGACGGTCAACTTCAAGCACTTTAACCATCACCTCATCTCCTTCTTTGACGATGTCGGTTACTCGATTAACACGCTCGTCTGCAAGTTGAGAAATATGAACTAATCCATCGGTACCAGGCAGTATTTCGACAAACGCCCCAAAATCAGCAATACGCTTAACGATTCCCTTATAGACCTTCCCCACCTCGGCCTGTCTCGTCATATTCTCGATTATTGTCACAGCAGCCCTGACTTTGGATTCATCGGCGCTTGAAATACTGACAGTTCCATCATCGCTCACATCCATCTTAACATCACATGATTCTGTAATTGAGCGAATGGTCTTACCTCCTGGTCCAATTACATCCTTAATCTTCTCAGGATTGATTTTAATCGTAACAATTCGAGGAGCATATCTACTCAAATCCCCTCGCGGCTCTGATATGACGGCATTCATTTTGCTTAAGATATGCAGCCTTGCGTCTTTTGCTTGCTCCATTGCTTTTTCTAAAATCGAAGGATTTAGACCTTTAATTTTTATATCCATCTGAAGTGCGGTAACGCCTTTGTCAGTTCCACAAACCTTAAAATCCATGTCGCCCAGATGATCTTCGTCCCCTAAGATATCAGTCAATACAACAAACTCATCGCCTTCCTTAATAAGTCCCATCGCCACACCAGCAACTGGGGCCTTGATTGGAACGCCTGCGTCCATTAAAGCAAGGCTTGTACCACACACCGTTGCCATAGAGCTGGAACCATTACTCTCAGTGATCTCTGAAACTACTCTAATCACATATGGGAACTTGGTCATATCAGGAATCACAGCACTTATTGCTCTATGAGCAAGTGCCCCATGTCCCACTTCTCTTCGGCCAGGTCCTCTCATCGGCTTTGTCTCGCCAACTGAAAAAGGAGGGAAGTTGTAATGAAGCATGAACGTCTT
Source organism: SAR324 cluster bacterium (assembly GCA_012797725.1). Next base: position 8,113 of record JAAZON010000007.1, read on the forward strand.
TGAGTCTTCACCCGCTAAATTATCCAACCGTTGCGCCTCTTCCTTGGTACCAAGAGTCGCAATAGCCAAAGCTTGGGTTTCACCTCTGGTAAAGAGCGCAGACCCATGAGTCCTTGGAAGCAGCCCAACTTCAATATCAATAGGACGAACTGTCTTGACATCTCGCCCGTCAATACGAGATCCCTCTTTCACTATACGCTCTCGAACCTTTTCAAAAACGTGTTCTTCAATACAATGATTGATAAGCATAGTAATTTGCGCTGCCTTCGGATCGTCTTCATTCACAAATTCTGTAATAAGAGCAGCTTTCGCATCTCTATAAGCATCACGACGCTCCATCTTATCTTTGATCTGTATCGCTTTCTCGACCAAAGGCTTAGCTTTAGCGGAAATCTTGGCAAGCAATGCTGCGTCCTGAGTTTTCGGCGTAAACGGCACCTTCTTCTTGCCACACTGTTTTTGCAGTTCAAGCTGCATTTCAATAATAGGCTGCATCTCTTTGTGTGCAAAGAATAGGGCCTCAAGAACATCCGCTTCTGGCACTTGATCGGCTCCACCTTCAACCATAACGATGGCATCTTGTGAGCCTGCAACAATAAAATTAATATCCGACTTCTCAAGCTGAGAAATCGTTGGGTTAATGAGCAACTGCCCGTCAATACGACCGACACGTACTGCCGCTATCGGCCCTTCAAAGGGAAGCTCAGAAAGCGTTAGGGCCGCAGAAGCTCCACAGACTGCCAACGCGTCAGTTTCGTTCTCTTGATCAGCGGAGATCACTGTGGCTATGACCTGAATTTCTTTATTGAAACCTTTGGGAAAAAGTGGTCGACACGGTCTATCCATCAAACGCGAGACCAAGGTTTCTCTTTCACTTTGTTTCCCTTCACGTTTAAAAAAACCACCCGGGATTTTCCCTGCTGCATATGTCTTTTCAAAATAGTCAATCGTAAGAGGAAGGAAATCTCCTATCTCTCTCTCTTCTCCAGCGCATGCAGTCACTAGAACCATCGCATCGTCCACTCGGACAACTACCGAACCGCCTGCTTGTTTTGCGATTCTTCCAGTCTCGATTGAAAATTTGTGACCGAATAGTTCTCTTTCTACTATTTGCATAAATATACCTCTGTAATTTTCACTTTCTTAGGGGATTGAGAAATAAATGAGTCTACCTCTATTTCCATCACTGATTCACTTTTCAAGCTGCCTGACAATCTAAACGCGATTTGCTCCCTGTCATGTCAAGACAGAGGATATTCATTCGCAAGTGAGTTAAATAACTATTTACGAAGTCCCAGTGAGGAAATAAGCGTACGATACCGCTCGACATCTTCTCTGCGGAGAAAATCCAAAAGACTTTTACGTCGAGAGATCAACTTCATCATTCCCCGTCGCGAGTGATTATCGTGTGCATTATTTGCGAAATGACTGGAAAGGGTCTCTAGTCTTTTGGTAAGAAGCGCAACCTGCACTTCAGGAGACCCGGTATCATTTTCTTTCAATTGATACTGCTTGATTACACTTAACTTATCAGAAGCGGATCCTAACGCCATTAAAACTTCTCCTGTCTGAACTCAAATTAATAATTTTATTCTTCAACCAACAGGTCAGCTTCTTTGATTCCTTTAAAAACATGCTACGAAGCCACTCAATCAACGATTGAAGAATCGATAAAATTTCAATCCCTAAATTTCTCAAGGAACTTAGCAGCTTATGGGTCTAAAGTCAAATGTCAGCTTTCTAGGTGGGCTCTCCGCCTTCTGATGCCTTTTGAACCATGCTAACACGCTTGATGATACGGCCCTTGCTCAGATCGTATGGGGAAATCTCAACGGTTACTCGATCCCCAGGCAAAACCCGTATGTAATTTCTACGCATTTTGCCCGCCAAATAGGCGATAATTTGATGTCCATTATCACATTCAACACGGAACTTAGTGTCTGGAAAACACTCTTTTACTGTCCCGTTCATCTCTATTCCGTCTTTTCCCATATCCCTTATATTTTTTAGCCTTTGATGTGGCGCGTAGTTTATACCTTTATTTTTCCACTGTAAACACGCCAATACGCCTATATTTTTGGTAGCGTTTTTCAAGGAGTTCGGGTATCGGTGTATGTTCTAAGAGCTCCAAATTCCGTACTAAAACACTTCTCAGAAGCTCGGCTGCTTCCTTCCGATTGGTATGTGCTCCGCCCGCAGGCTCAGGAATTATCTCATCTATGATTTCTCTTCGCTTCAAGTCTTGAGCCGTTACCTGCATCATTTCCGTTGCTTGCGCAACATTGGCCAAAGGATTTTCTCCGGCCCCATGCCAAAGAATCGATGCACAGCCTTCTGGACTGATAACTGAATAAGAACTGTTTTCCATCATAAGAATGCGATCTGTCACTCCCAATCCAAGAGCACCACCACTTCCTCCCTCGCCCACAACTATTGATATAGAGGGTGTCTCTAACTTAGCCATTTCAAATAGATTTCGCGCAATAGCTTCAGATTGCCCCCTCTCCTCTGCCCCTATCCCGGGATAAGCTCCAGGAGTATCAATAAAAGTAATAAGGGGAAGTTGAAATTTCTCTGCTAATTTGAAAAGTCTTAGTGCCTTCCTATAGCCTTCTGGATTGGCCATTCCAAAATTTCTTTTGAGCCGTTCCTGCGTCGTCTTTCCCTTTTCATGACCAACCACCATAATCGGCGTTTCACCTATCTTAGCCGTTCCCCCCACTATGGCTGGATCATCTCCAAAACCCCTATCTCCACTGAATTCAATGAAGTCCGTAAACACCATTTTGATGAAATCAAGCGAGGAGGGTCTGTCAAAATGCCTTGAAAGCTGAACTCTTTGAAAAGGAGTAAGTTTGCCAAAGATATCGTCGCGAAGTTTAACAAATTTTCGCTCAAGCTTTGCAAACTCATCACGACGAGCCGAGTTACCAGCAGAGATCTCATCGCGTAGTAGCTCAAGTTCTACCTCTAACTCGACAAGGGCCTTTTCAAAATCAAGGGGATGCTTAACTTCTGTCA
>JAAZON010000102.1 GCA_012797725.1 SAR324 cluster bacterium
TCTTTAATAATGAAGGAAGAGTACTTGCTGCAGAATTCAAGGATATTATTATTGCGAGTGCTTATTTTCCAAACAGTCAAGATGGTGGGAAGCGATTAGACTTCAAACTTTCCTTCTGTGAAGCAATCCATGAATGGCTTTTGGATCTGAAGAAAACAGGCAAGATAGTTGTTCTAGGAGGCGATTACAACATTGCTCCTTTCCCAATTGATCTTGCACGACCCGATGATAATGAGAAATCACCTGGATATTTACCCGAAGAAAGAGCTTGGATGAAGAGTTTCCTTGAAAGTGGCTGGGTGGATTCCTACCGCTTTTTGCATCCTGAAAGTGTAAAATATAGTTGGTGGAGTGCGCGCACACGTGCACGCGAAAGAAATATTGGTTGGCGCATAGACTTTCATGTACTACCTGAAGAAGATCGCGATCGCATAATCGCAGCGGACATTGAAAATGAAGTTTTAGGCTCCGATCATTGCCCGATTAATTTAGAGATTCGGATTTAATATAGTCAGGGCAGTCGGTTAGCAGTGATTTATTGAAGGGGCTGATTGATGCTTGATCTGAGAGTCCACTTTAGGTGTTTCGATTTGGCACTGTGCCATTCTGGAATCTGCTTAACTGTTGCCAGTTATCTGAGTCTACATCATCGCTTCCGCTACCAATATTTTGACTCTGAATCCAGAAGCCTCTTTCCGAACTGCGGCGCTTCTTACACCACCTCGAATTCAAAAACATGAGATTCTAAGCCTCGAATCATCGATCCACTGTTATGGAAGGTAATTCCTTCATATTGAAAATCTTTGAAGGGGACATGGGTATGGCCAAAAAAGATGTTTTCCACGCCTTCAAGAAGATCGGAAGGCTCACCTCTAAGATACTCAAGAATGGCAGGGGCAATTTCTTCTTTTTTGTGAATGAAAACAATAATCTTATGTAATTGTGAAGCAATCAACAAATTGTACATTAGATTTAAAAAATATCCTGTTTTCTCATTTCCATGAAAGCTCTTCCTGTATTCATCGAGACTCTTTCTTTGTTTGTTGCTATCCACTATATCTCCATGGAGGAAAAAGTGGGGTCCAATGCGTAAATAATAAGGATGCCAAATAAAATTGCTAAATTTGGAGCTAAGATCATGCAACTTGCTTCGAAATGCCGGGTGCGAATCGTGATTCCCGCAAATGAAATAAAAGGTGACATGTGAATGTTTACTCAGAAGTCGTTTAAGCCAATCGACAGCTTCTTCCACCGTCTTGGAGATGGAAGGAAGATTGGTCCAGCGGAAATCGAAAATATCACCATTAAACACACAAATGTCTGAAACTGTAATTTTGGCTTCTAATTCAGATATATTTTCAACGCTAGTTGAGCGGTTGGAAAACATGTGCATGTCAGAAACGACGATACCTTTTTGCATATGGGGCTTTATTCTATTGGGGGCACATAAAAAACAAAATAAATTTCAATAGGCCAGACGCACAATCAGATTGATGAGTGAGCTAATATACTAAATAAACTATGCTTTTTCAAGATATGCTCATTTCAAGGAGATGAACAAAAAGAGAAGATTAATGCAACATTTCAATTCGATACTGCAATAATTTCAATGTTAAAAGAAAATTGTAATAGACAAATGGAATTGTGGATTGCTTGCTCTTATGCGCTTGCTTCGATCAAGGATAATGGATCTTAAAAAAGGAGAAGCTCATCTTTCGAGCTATTCCAAGTCGGAATTATCTCAGGATAATTCACTATCACAAGAAGAAGAACAAAAGCCGTTTCGAAGTGAGGCGGTGGGTTTCAAAGAGTATAAGCTCATTTTCTTGGGCTCAAAGGAGCATTTTGAAGTATTAAATCGTCATAGAGAAACTCGCCTCAGACTTTCTAGTCCCAACAATACGCCACCAAAACCAGGGATTGAAAGGAGAGGAACTTGCGCGAGGACTATCTCAAGAGAACTTTTGACGGCTGTACGTCTTGCTTGCTTGGCGCCAGAAGAACTTGGAATGAAGGGAGTCGGTCTTAAAAAACTAACTTCTCAAAGAATTAGGTGATCAGCTTGAAAGAAAGCAATTAGCAACTACCAGCTGGCCTTGGTCATTCCAGGAATAAGACCTTGGTGAGCCATCTCTCGAAAA
>JAAZON010000103.1 GCA_012797725.1 SAR324 cluster bacterium
TCAATATAGGCATCTGGGAAAGTGTCTCTAATTCAAAAAAACGATTACCTTTAACATAATCTGCTCGACCACTGAGAATTGGAGCTATCATAAATTTAATCAAATGCGGATCCATTTGGCCATCGCCGTCCATTTTCACAATAATATCAGCTCCAGAATCCAAGGCCGCTCTATAGCCCGTGACCATGGCACCGCCCACGCCCTGATTTTTGGAATGGAAGATTACTGTGACTCTAGGATCGTTACATTCGGCGTCGACATAACGGCCCGAGCCTTGCGGGCAGCAATCGTCCACAACAAAGATCTGATTAACTTCGTTGCCAATACGCATCAACACATCAAGGATTTGATCTTTGACCTTATAACATGGAATAACGATCGCGACTCTCATGGAGACTAGTTATATCGCTTCTAAGGTCCTTAATCAATTCAATCACTATCATACAAGCTGCTTTTTGGGGGATTTATTTTTTACAACTTTTCGAATGGCATCTTCAAAGCGATTCACGCACGTATCCCACTGAAACAATCGTTCAGTTGTGATTCGAGCCGCTTTTGCTAACTCATTTCGATGTTCATCATTAGCAAGAAGAGCTGCTACTGCTTCAATGAATGAGTGGTTTCTCTCTTTGTATAATATTCCTGAATTTTCGTCACATATCACTGATTGAAGACCCTTTACAGGCGTGCAGACTGTTGGAAGGCCACAGCCAAGATATTGAAGGACCTTGCCTGGTAAAGCGCAATTTGTCACAAGTGAATCTTCAAAGGTTGTAATCGCGACATCTCCAAGGCGAAGATATTTAGCAAGCATTGGATATTCTGCAAAGCCACAAAATATAACATTATTCGAAAGACCAAGTCTGTCGACTTGCGTACGAAGCCCTTGTTCTGCTTCACCGCCTCCTACAAGAAGAAGTTTAAAATTTAAATTACTTCGAAGATACGGAGCGAACGAATCAATGAACCAATCTAGACCTGCAAAACGAAAAAAAGTACCCATGAAAAGGACTGTCTTGTCCTTTGCTTCCAAATTATATTTTGAACATAATTCAGGATCCCGAGGCCCAGGGCTAAATCTTTCAAGATCAAGCCCGGGATACTCAATTGAAACTTTTTCGGGTGCTGCCCCATTTTCAATACAATATTGTCTGAGTGGTTCATTATGTGTCGATATGGCATCTGCATTTTTATAGATGAATTTTTCTGCAATCTTAATAAGAGGCCTGAAGACACTTGCTCGAAGCGCATGAGAAATATCAATGGCTCTGAAGAGTACTGGTACACCAAAGTAACGCGCTATCGCTATCGTCTGCCAACCATTGGTAGGGACACCATATAGCACAACTACATCAAATGCCTTGCTTGACAATAGCCTCCATATCTCAGGCACATGTGTAAGAGAAGCCATTAGTCTATCCATAGGAGGACCGACTACTCTGCCCGGAGTTCTCGTCTCAATTGATGCTCCAGCATGTGCACGGGAACAATTTTTCAAAATAGTAGTCTTCAGATCTACTATTCTTCGGATGCCCGGTGGTGTACAGCCCTCGGGGAAATCAATGAAAACAATTTCATGCCCTCGCAGGGATAGGAGCTCAGGAAAGTCATGAATTTCATAGACTACTTTCTTATGCCAACTGATTTCATGAATAAACAGGATACGCAATTTGCCCCCTTACACTCGTTATGGGCTCCTTTATCATTCTCAAAACACGTGGCTTCTTGTCAAGGAATGCAGTGTTAAAGGGCTCATCGGTTTACTCTAAATCTGTCTTATGATAACTTCAAAAGACTCATTTTTCATACTATCAAGCGAGGATACCAGGGTGAATGTACTTGTTGTAGGAGGTGCCGGTTACGTCGGTGGAGCAGTTACTGATTTCTTACTCTCAAGCAGTCATAATGTGCGTGTTTATGATTGGCTGTTGTACGAAGAGTCATATCGAAAGCAGGTGGATTTTACATTTGGTGACATTAGAGACACTGAGAAACTCAAGCCTCAACTTGAGTGGGCTGATGCTGTAATCTGGCTTGCAGCTTTTGTTGGAGATGGTGCGTGCGCAATCAACCCTGAAGTAAGTGTTGAAATAAACCAAGAGGCCGTACGTTGGTTTGCTGACAACTTCGATAAACGCATTATATTTCCTTCGACATGTTCGGTATACGGAGCCCAAGATGGAGAACTCACTGAAGACTCTCCAACCAATCCGTTATCTGTTTATGCTATAACAAAACTTGCAGCAGAAAGTATTCTGGCAAAAAGACGACCTCTTATTCTTCGCCTTGGAACCCTCTTTGGAGTTGGCGATCAATTTGCTCGTATCCGTTTGGACCTAGTAGTCAACGTGCTTACAGTACTTGCTGCTACCGAAGGGAAGCTAACCGTCTTTGGTGGAGATCAGTTCCGTCCGCTACTCCATGTAAAAGACGTGGCTAAAGTAATGGTAGATAACCTGACTACTGAACATACAGGCACCTTCAATATTCACCGACAAAACGTGCGAATTGTTGATTTAGCCTATCAGGTACGGAATCATTTCCCCGATGCTGAAATTCATACAACAGAGATGCATTTTCAAGATGCACGCAATTACAGAGTTAGTAGTGCAAAAATAATTTCTGAGATGAACTGGAAGTCATGCTATTCGATAGATGACGGCATTGAGGAGATTAAAGAACTTGTCGAAACCAGACGCCTTAAGGATCTCCAGAACCCAAGATACACGAATCAGAGGTATCTGTCCCAGTTTATGCCAGAACTGAAGAAAAGCGGTATTTAAACCATTTCTGGGATTACGAATGTTATTTTAGCCATATGACGCGGTTTAGACGCTAAGGTTATGACACCAAGGAGAAGATATGGATACTAGCAAACCTTTGATAATAAGAGGAGCGATAGCGGCCGATGACCGAGGACAAGTTGCATTTGTAAATGATTTTCATTTCGAGAACGTAAAGCGATTCTATATGGTGTCAAACTACCATAGTGGCATGGTACGAGCATGGCATGCACATCGTCACGAAGCAAAATATGTCTCAGTAGTGTTAGGAGCGGCAATTGTTGGTGCTGTTAAAATAGACAATTGGGAAACACCTTCAAAGGATGCTGATGTGACACGTCTCGTGCTGTCAGCAACCAACCCGTCAATCTTATATATCCCAGCAGGTTATGCGAACGGGTTTATGTCTCTAACCGAAGACACTCGCATCATTTTTTATTCAACATCCACACTGGAAGACAGTTTGAAAGATGATATTCGTTACGATGCTAGATATTGGGATATTTGGTCAATCGTTGAGCGATAGGTTCAAATTTTAAAAGGGTGCAAACAAAATGAAAAAAACTGATGTCCTCGTGCTCGGTGGAACAGGAATGCTTGGTTCCATGATAGTCGATTTTCTGACACGCTGTGAAGAGTTACATGTTTTTGCAACCGCTCAAAACGTTGGAAGCGCTGCGGCCCATAGTAAAAAAATCAAAAACATCGAATGGAAACCCCTAAGCATAGGAGACGAGGATAAGACTGTCCAACAGCTTAATGCATTGCAAAAAGTATCTTGGATCATCAATGCGATTGGAATAATTAAGCCTTATATTCATGATGAGAATCCAATAGAAGTCGAGACGGCCATCCGGGGTAATAGCCTTTTCCCTTACCTGTTAACCAAGATGGCTATACAAAACTCGGCAAAAATAATTCAAATTGCAACCGATTGTGTTTATTCAGGTTCTAAAGGGAATTATATAGAATCTGACAAACATGATGCGCTTGATGTTTATGGAAAAACAAAGAGTCTGGGCGAAGTCTGCAATCCAAGTGTTATGAATTTAAGATGTTCAATTATTGGGCCTGAACACAAGAATTATCTATCACTTTATGAATGGTTCCGAAAACAGCCCATAGACTCAACATTATCAGGATTCATCAATCATGAGTGGAATGGAGTAACAACATTACAATTTGCAAAATTGTGCAAAGGTATAATAACTGCGGGCATTGATGTTCCTAATTTACAACATATTGTCCCAGAAGGAAGGATCTCAAAATATGAGCTCTTGAAGTGCTTTGCTGAAAACCTCGGCAGAAGGGATCTCACTATTAAAAGTACAGAAGCTTCAACAAAAATAGACAGAACTTTGTCTACATCGAACGAGGCGCTGAATCAAAAGCTCTGGGAACTTGCGGGCTACGTCAAGCGACCACCCACAGTTCCTGAAATGGTATCAGAGTTAGCGGAATTTGATTATCGATTTACTGAGGCATAAATGAAAGTTCTGACCATCCTGGGCACCCGTCCTGAAATCATTCGTTTGAGTAGAGTCATTGAGAAACTAGATGCTGTGTGTGAACAAATTCTTGTTCATACTGGGCAAAACTACGACAAGAATCTAAATGATGTATTCTTTGAAGACTTAAAGGTTAGAAAGCCAGATTACTACCTGGAGGCCATAGGCTCATTTGGTGAGCAAATAGGCATCATTACTTCAAAGATGGAAAAGATCTTCGCGAAAGAACAGCCCGATCGATTTTTGGTTCTGGGTGATACAAATAGCAGTCTAGCTGCTATTGCTGCAAAACGCCTTGGCATTCCAGTATATCATATGGAAGCAGGCAATCGATGTTACGACGAGCGCGTCCCCGAAGAAGTCAATCGTGGAATTATAGACCGATGTAGTGATATTTTTATGCCTTATACAGAGAGGAGTAGAAAGAATCTCATTCGAGAAGGCGTTCCAGGGGATAGGATTTTCGTAACAGGCAACCCTATATTTGAAGTCATTGAATATTACAAACCTCAGATCGAAAACTCCAAAATCCTTGCAAAGCTTGGCATTGAAGAAAGAAAGTTTATTCTTGTGACAATGCACAGGCAGGAAAATGTTGATATAGAATCAAGACTTCGCAGTCTTGTTGCGGCCTTTCAGGCCCTTCAAGAAAAGTATTGCATGCCTGTTATCGTAAGCACACATCCTCGAACCCGATCCAGGATGCAAGCAATTTCATTGGAAGCAAAGAATAGCAATATGCGTTTTCTAGATCCTTTTGGATTTTTTGATTTCATCAAACTCGAAAAAAATGCATACTGCGTCTTGAGTGACAGTGGTACCGTGCAGGAGGAATGTTCTATTTTTGGTGTCCCAAATGTTACTATTCGGGACGTGACTGAACGTCCCGAAACCATAGAATGTGGAAGCAATATGCTAAGCGGTGCCGAAGTGGAATCCGTGCTTAGGTGCGTGAACGTTGTGCTGGCACAAGAAAGCAAATGGACTGCACCACCAGAATATTTAGCCAAGAATGTGAGTGACACAGTTGTGAAGATTGTTCTGAGCTACAAACTACCCAGACCAGGGTGCCAACGCTAAAGGGAGTGCA
>JAAZON010000104.1 GCA_012797725.1 SAR324 cluster bacterium
ATTCGTGAAGAAGATTTTCACGGTGCGATAAAGAATCCTCAAAATAATAGAGAAGAAGAAAAAGAGAAAATTGAAACTCCATCGTCTGAATTGATAAAGGAGAAGGGACTGATTGACCCAATGAAATTAAAAATTGAAGATTGGGAAAAACGTGACCCACAATTCACAAAAGCATTTGAGATACTAAAAAGTATGAATGGATTACCTTCAGAGAAACCCCCATTTCAGGCCCCAGTCTCCTAGCGAGTTGAAATTGTTGGACTAAATTGGTATGCTTTCGTGCTTATGAAAGTGCGCAAATTTATGCGTGCCCTCAAATAGCATGGACTCTACAAAGAAGTTCTTTTTTGATGAGATTGAAGTCCGAAAGATCGGAGGAGTTTCGTTGTAGCTTTCTCTTAAGAGAAAAATACATGAGCGAGAAAACCGATTTAACGACCAATAGGCGCGTAGCTCAGTTGGTTAGAGCGCCTGCTTGACAGGCAGGAGGTCAACAGTTCGAGCCTGTTCGTGCCTACCATATTTTGATGAGGAGAATTTGGAGTTGTTAATATGCCAAAAATAAAGACAAACAGAATGGCAGCAAAGAAATTTTGCATAGGAGGTAAAGGCACAGTGAAACGTGGTACCGCAAGAGGGAACCACAACACTGGCAAGAAATCCGCCAAACAATGCAGACGCTACAGAAAGTACCCAGTAGTAGATAAGGCGAACGCAAAGAATATCGATCGAATGCTGCCATATAAATAATTGTGAAGTAGTTAGGAGAAAGAAATGAGAGTAAAAAGAGGATATGTATCCCGCCGAAGGCACAATGCAGTATTGAAAAGGGCCGAGGGCTTTAAAGGCAGAAGGAAAAACTGCTACAAGTTCGCGAAACTTGCTACCCAAAAAGCTATGCAATTTGCATATCGTGATAGACGTGCGAAAAAGCGAGATTTTAGAAAGCTCTGGATTGCACGAATAAATGCTGCAGTGCGGTCGGAAGGGATGAGTTATAGTGTATTTATTAATGGACTTAGAAAAGCCAATATCGACCTGGACAGAAAAGTTCTGGCGGATCTTGCAGTGCGTGACAAGGCCACCTTCTCGGCAATTGTTGAACGTACTCGACAATCCCTTTAAAGATAAATCCCGCACTTTTTTCGAAGTGCGGGATTTTATTATCTAGATTTCGATATCCGAGCGTTGAATATACACAAATTATCCAATAATGATATTGAATATTTAAGACTGGATCAAACTCACCTGAGCGAATTAGCTTTGCTTGAAAAGGAATGCCAAAGCTCACCTTGGAGCACATCGCTGATTGAAAAGGAGTTATTGAGTCCAAGAACTATTGTGGAAGCGATGAAGATCCAAGGGAGAATAGTCGCGTATCTTGTCTATCAGACAATTCTTGATGAGGCGCATATACTGAATTTTGGAGTTGCAAAAGCGTGGCGTCGGAAAGGGATAGGAAAAAAATTCATTCTTAAAGCTATTGATGACTTCAGTCGCAACAATATAGAGATGGTGTTCCTTGAAGTGAGAGAGAGTAACATTGCAGCTCAGAAACTTTATAGATCAGCAGGATTTAACATTGTTGGGTGTCGTGAAAATTATTATAGCAACAATGGGGAAAGAGCAGTCTTGATGACATTGAAAATAAACAAAGCACAATAAACAAGGACAGCTTTTCTTCGCTTGTCAACCTCTATTGTATTAAAAAAGCATCTTTGTATTTTAGTATAGATAAGGTTTAAGCCTTATTTTACAACAGTTTTATTTGGTGCTTTGTTTGACCTGTCCCTAGCATTAGAGTATACTCTCTTAATAATTGATTTTGTAGTTCCACACGCCGACGCTCTCATCTGGCAAGTTTTTTATTTCTAAACACGGAGGAGCAACCTTGGTTCAAGAAGCATTCAATGTTGGTGATAAAGTAGTCTATCCTGGTCATGGGGTTGGGAAAATTGAGTCTGTAATTTGTAAGAGTATCGCAGGAAGTGAGCAAACATTTTTCAGTATAGTAATTGTGGATTCTGGTATGAAAATACTGGTTCCACTTCCTCAAGCCAAAGCAGTTGGACTAAGACGAGTTATAGATCGCAAGTCGATTGAGAAGGTATATTCAATCTTGCAGGATAGGAAATCAAAGAAGATAGATACTCAAACCTGGAATCGCCGTTTCCGTGAGTATAATCAAAAAATTAGAACTGGCTCGCCGTTTGAAATAGCCGAGGTTCTGCGGGATTTATGCATACTAAGTGCTGACAAAGAACTCTCCTTTGGCGAGAAGAAAATGTTTGAGACTGCTCAGAATTTACTTGTCTCAGAGATAGCTATTGCCAAGTCAAAGACGCAAGAAAAGGTAATGACAGAGATCCAAGGATTGTTCTCTTAGTAGTTTTTGTTTACAAATCATGAAGAGAGGGTTCTTTATATAATAGTATATGGTGGTACTCCCATATGCAACCTCATCAAGTAATAGCAATAGTGCCAGCTGCCGGAAAGGGCCTCCGATTTTCTTCGTCAAAGAGTAAACTTCTTGAAAAAGTCAGAGGGAAACCTATAATTTTTCATACCATTGAGAAGCTCCTTTCCATGCCAGAAGTTGGCGACGTTATCATTGCCACCCGCCAGGAAGATGAGGAGTCTTTCAAAAGTATATTACCTGAATCTGAGAGAATAGCGTTTGTGAGAGGCGGATCTACCCGAAGCATGTCTGTTAGAAATGCTCTGGAATATATCGAGAAAAATCTAACAATATCAAAAGATGAACAACTGATTGCCGTTCATGATGCAGCCCGCTGTTGCATTAGCCATGGGCTTATGAAAAGAGCAATAGAAGCAGCTAGAGTGTATAAAGCCATTAGTGTGGGAATGCCTCTTAGTGATAGTTTGAAAGAGGTGGATTTTGATAGAAAAGTCTTGGACTCTAAGCTTCGTGAACGGTATTGGACAGTACAAACTCCACAGGTTTTCATTTTCTCAATACTTTTGCAGGCTCATAAGCAAGGAGTTGAAGAGTGTACCGATGATGCGGGACTTGTGGAAGCCCTCCATCCTGTGTATATGGTCGAAGGAGAGAAGTCTAATATCAAGATTACTACTCAAGAAGACTTAAAATTGGCGGAATTCATCTTGGCAAAATAATCTTCGGCATTGAACTAAGACTAATGCCAGAAAGTATTTTGCTGGAAATTAATCGGCAGATTGGATCTTGCCTATGCGTATACACAGATTGCTTTATTATTTGGCTCTTCCCGACTTGTGTGAGGAAGCTTCGACGAAGTCGTATCGCCAATGCCGCTTAGCAATGATAGTCGATAGTGAAAAAACTTATTGAAAGCGACACTAGAGCAATTCAAAAAATCCTCGATTCGTATTTTTTGCGGTTGCTGCATTTTTGACTTAGATATATAAAGTGCCCGATTATTGTTAAAACATGGAAAACTATGACTAATTCAAGTTCTCTTGAGCAATTACAACAATACTTACGACGGGACTATTTTCCACCAGAAAAATGGAAGCTACTAAATAGTACTCCCTTTGCCAAGCGTTTGAAAATTAAACAAATGGATACTCTTAGTATGGCTCTCGATGTTTATGAATTACCAGCTGGAGTGAAAGTGTTTGAGGAAAATGATGAAGCAACTTTTTTTGCAATCTTAATAAGTGGACGTATCGATGTTTTGAAAGGAGTAGCTTCTGCAGGATCAAAGCTAGTTTCCACAGTTTTTCCCGGAACAACATTTGGAGAGCTTGCGATTATTGATGGCGCTCCACGCTCGGCATCAGCCGTTAGCTCAGAGGAGAGTTGCATCCTTGTTATGCCAAAAAGCAGATTTGACACACTCTTGGAAAAAGATCCAGCTCTTGCGGCTAGCATACTTCTATATATGTCAACTCTAATGTCAGAGCGTTTGAGGAGAATTACAGATGCTTTGGCTGATCATCTTGGCTCCATTAATCGTTGCTGACTCCAGCTATATATCTTTCCTGCCTATTTACGAGAATTCCACTTCAAGGCCATCATAGGCCAGGTAAATGCCTTTAGGGAGTTTGCTACTCACACTATCATAATCAATCGAATGACACATATGTGTCAGGAAAGTCTTCTTAGCTCCTAAGTCTTGGGCTATGGTGATGGCTTCTGGTACAGTGAAGTGTGTAAAGTGGGCTCTGTAGCGAAGCCCGTCTATAATCAAGACTTCAATGTTTTTCAGGTAGACTTTTGACTCCAATGGAATATTATTACAGTCAGTTGCATA
>JAAZON010000105.1 GCA_012797725.1 SAR324 cluster bacterium
AGCCAAGTTGGCAAGTTTACTCTTAACAGACTCAAAACACAGAGGAATCGGGAAGTTTAAAATGTCATCGTTGACAATCTTTGGAAAGAGCTTCCTTTGGGACTTTTGACCAAGAAGCATGAGGATTTCAGACGCAGTCTTTGAATTCAAAATAGCAAGTAGCGCGTAAATATCTTCGGCTTCTCCATCGGCTCCTTTAATAATATGCAAGATTGAGCGGTTATAAAAAGCAGGATGATCAATGGCGGCACATCGAATTACATAAGGCATCGGAGCCAGTATTTCACGAATTAGAATTCTACATCCATTGTAACGCTCAAAGGGCTGATATTCAGCAAGCCAAGGTCCATATTTTAAATATTTACCAGACCAGTCGATCCGATAACGCTTGAGGTCTGAACCTTCAATGTAGGGATAATCGTCTAAAGTTTCCTTCTTTGAAGAGTGAAACACATGATTTTTAACATCGTCAGGAGTTTGCGGAGGGTTTCCTTTGCCAGTCGCATATACTTGCAGAGCAATCAAAGCATTAAACTTGGATGTCATCTGATTTAATGGCTTGCATGACGTGTTAATGGTATCGAGAAGTTTTTGTGAACGACTATTCCAATTTATAGGGATAATTGTTCCAGGAGTGCTTAGGCAACTTTTATTTTTAATATATGTATAGGCTTTATTACCAAGAGACTTCAAATCGTCAGCATGATTAAGCTTCACGTGATCGAATTTGACAGTCTTTCTTATGCTCACAATGACAGTCTCTACGGAAACTCCTTCAAATACTGGGAAATGAAGGATATCAAGGTGTGATAATGCGCCATTGCTTAAAAAGAACTTTCTTAATCTCCTACCACCTCGGATTCCAAGCCAGGAATTTGGAACGATTAATGTACAAATTCCATTGTCTTTCAAAAGCTCGAACGCTCTAGCCATGAAAAGCATATATTTATTTGGCTTTCCACACCTGTAAGAGTCGTAAATCTTTTTCAAAGCAGCATTTTCAACTGGACTTAATTGCTCATCTCTAGAGAGTCCATAGGGAGGATTACCTATGATACAGTCGAAATTTTGCTGATATGAATATGAGTGTAGTTCCGAGGAATCAGCGATTCGGTAGTTTTTCAAATGCTCTGGAGAAATTAAACTATTCCCACTTTGGATATTTTTGCTCAAGTCCGGAAGATCGCAAGCCATGGAAGGGCATAGTTCCAATAGTCTGAGAACTAAAAGTAGTCGGCAGATTTCAGTTGCCTCATTGTCGAGATCTACCCCAAATATGTAGTTTTTCAAAATGGTCTGCGCATTGATAGAGGGAAAGCGACTAATGAGTTCTGAGAATGCATTCAAAAGAAAGATTCCACAACCACAAGAGGGATCCAGGATTGTTGGGACTGTTCCCCCAGAATCTTCATGTGCTGAGATATCATCCAGCGATTTATGTACCATGTATGAAACAATTGATTTAGGAGTATAGAAAACCCCCTTTTGTTTAGACTGTTTTTTGTTAAGAAGACTCTCACGAATAAAACCAAGATCTTCTAATTCCAATTGCTCAAGTAGCGAAGAAGGGAAGAATGTTTCTAGCTGCGCTTGATTAGAGAAGAAAATAAAGAGCCTGGTATGAAGTTTCTCTGAGATATTATTGATGATCCCAGATAAATTATCTCGGTCGTTGGTAAAAATTCCCGAGTGCTTAATGCAGCAATAGTTTAGAAGTAACAGCCTAAATGCTAAGACAATTGGTGGAATTTCTGAAGAAATCCTCATCCAAGGCCTGTTAGAAAGCTGTTGAAGTTCAGAGAGTAAATGTCGAATTTGAGATTTCATTTAGACACTTGAATGCTAAACTTACTGTGAAGAAACAAGAAATGCCATTTGAGATCTGTTGTCTAATCCGTCACGCGCTTTCATGCTCCTAATCAGTCAATGCTGAGTTAAACATAGCTCCCAGCGGATTAATCAAAGAGATCTCAGATATTTAGCTGGACTAGAAATAAACGTTTTGATACTGATTGTCTATATATACTCAAATGCTGACACGCGCTAACGTAAAAGTACTGAGCATTGTGTTATGCCCATCAATAGGGAGAATGGAAACATAACGTGTTAGACTATTTAGCATATATAGGGCTACGTATTTTTCTTTGGAGCCTTAATATTTTTCCTTTAAAAGTGCGGCACAAATTAGTTAATGCACTTGTTCGAGGCGTAATATTCATACTTCCTAGATATAAGCAAATTGCCTTGAGAAACATAGAGCTTGTCTTTCCAAACATGTCCGATGATGAAAGAGAATCTATTTTCAATGCTTCCCTTGAGGCAATTTCGAGATTTATTGTTGATTTAGCCAGGTTACATACTATTGATTTAAAATGGGCCAAAGAGCATGTGAGGGTCTCCCTTGAACCTTACGAATATTTGAACAGGAAATTCCCTGGTAAGGGTATTCTTATTGTGACAGGGCATCTGGGAAGTTTCGAACTCATGGCGCGTGTGGGGGCACTATATGACCATCCAATGAGCTTTGTTGCCCGGGAGTTTAAGGCAAAGAAAATCGATGATTGGTGGAGAGGAATTAGGGAACTAAATGGCAATAAAGTCATTCCAAGAACTGGTGCTTTCAAGCAAGTGGTTTCAGAACTGGAAGCGGGAAGAGATGTTGGGCTTCTTTTCGATCAAAATGTGAAACGAAATCATGCAGTTTTTGTTCCCTTCTTCGGACGGTTTGCAGCAACTACCAAATCTGTAGCCTTGGCAGCTCTTAGAAACAAATCACCTGTGATGGTTGCCTCTATGGCTCACATAGAGAATGACAATTATCAGATATACTTAGAAGCTTGTGATTTCACGGAATTGTATAATGATGATTCCAGATCAATGGATGATAAAATTATAGACATTACACGCGACCTAACCCATAAATTTGAAAAAATGGTGCTTAAGCATCCGGCAGAATGGTTTTGGATGCATAGAAGGTGGAAGACTACACCACAAGGTGTCCCTGAAGATTTCTATGGATGAGAGCTTAAAAAAAGCAAAACTTCTAGGTGAGGATTACAGGATCCTAGTGCCTCTCTTTGTAATTTTGTCTTTATTGTTTAGCCCTCTTAATTCAAGTTTATGGCTGGATGAAACAGTGAGCTATTGGATCATTAGAGATGGGCCTGGAAAACTGTTCGAACGAGCCTTAGAGTTTCAGGGGCAGTCACCATTGTATTACTATATACTATGGAGCTTCACAAAGTTATTTGGAACAACTGAGTTAGCCCTTCGTATTCCATCCATCCTCTTCTTTCTTGGAGCACTACTTTGTCTTTATAGGATCGCGATAGAACTGTTTAACCGGGATGTCGCAATATTAGCAAGTCTCATCTTTGTTTCAGTAGATGAAGTTAGAGTGGCTGCTATTAGTGCTCGTCCTTATGCTATGGCCCTGTGTTGCACCTTTTTATCTGCCTATTTTTTTGTTGGACTTCTCAGAAAGAGCCGTAAAACGGATTTATGCGGATTTATAACTTCATCGGTCCTTTGTTTTTACGCTCATTACCTTTTTGCCCTAATAATAGGCGCTTACTTAATAGTGGCTATCTGGGCGAGAAAGAAGACACAAGTAGATTTCTGGAGAGTATTTGGTTTTGCGCTTATTGTTATAGGAGTCTTCTGTGTTCCAGGGCTTTTTCAACTTAAAGGTCTATTCTTGCGCAAGGAAGAGATATCTTTTCTTGGCACTGCTTCATTTGGATCGCTGAGAGATGTGCTGTTTGTGCCTTATCTTTTAATCGCGATTGGCACAGCTGTTTTGTTTCTTCGAATTATGGGTCCTCTTTCTTTTGATAAATCTTTCGTGCTTAAGGGGGAATCTCTTGCAGCCCTTATCTTTTTTCTTGTTCCCCCGTTTATGTTTTTTGTTCTTTCTCGATTTGGAGCTCTCTCTCTTTTCCTTCCCAGGTATTTTCTTTGGTATAGTGGTGGTTTGGCGCTAACATACTCGTTTATTTGCCTGGCTTTTAAGGAGCTTCGGAGGAATAGTCTTCTAATCCCCATTATTTTCCTTTTTTTGCTAACCCATGACTTGGATAGAAAATGGGAGATTGAAGACTGGCGCGGGGCTGTGGCAGAACTTGAGAAGATTGCGGACTTAGAAAGCGTTGAAACTTTATTCTTGCATTCAGGCCTTGTCGAAGCTGGATCAATAAATATCCTTGAGGATCCAAGCAAGCGAGACTACCTGATAGCTCCGCTTCAATATTATAGGACAAAGCTTAACGTAGTATTAATTCCGTCAAGTATGAATAATATTGCAGCTCATGGTTATTTTAAGGATGAACTGAAGCCAAATATTAAAGACAAAATTTTGTTTATGTCCTTAAAGCAGTCTATCCACAACGAAAACAGAAGTGTTGAGAAAATGCCTGATTCATATATCAATGCATTCAAGCATGAAGGCTTAAATCCGAAGATTGAAAAAGATTTTGGAAAGGTGAAACTGTTCTTGCTTGAAAGGCAAGGTCTTTAACATCTGACCTTAATAGGGAGAGTATGGTGAGAATTAGCAGGTTCAAAGCGATCAAATTTGAGGGTACTTCTACCGATGGTAAAATGCTGGCTCTTTTCATTTACGTAAGCGGACTCAGAAAAGCAGTTCTCTGAATCAGTAAGTCAGAAAAGCTGAAGTCCGAAAGCCGAGAGCTGTTAAGCAGACTTCCAAGATGAGTATGAGTGTCATTAGCCCTTAAGCAGAATACAGAAAATAGATGTCCTGATGACGAACTCACAAGATAACCTGATAATTGACCCTATGGGGACATGAGCAGAACAGGCGCGGGGCCAGGAGGCCAGCTAGCGCCTGCATCTGTTGGGCTCTTATGCACAAACTCCATTTGTTAGAGAGCCTCCCACAGCCTCCGACGTGAGAGACTGATGCGGAAAAATCCTCGCTTCGTTAACACTCAGCTCGGAATTTCGGCTCACCTCTCCCGCGTGTGAAGAAAAAAGAAATTGACCCCATGGGGACTCGAACCCCAGTTTCCGGCGTGAGAGGCCAGCGTCCTAGACCGCTAGACGATGGGGCCATATTGAACAGTTGCGTTTAAAATTGCCCTTAATGAGGGATTACAATCGTAAACTAAATGCAATAATAGTCAACCATGGCCCCCTCTTTTTGGAAAAGAGGGGGTTATGGAAATCTTCTCAAGTTTGTGGCAGCATATTCTATTGTGTATATTGTCCAAGTTTCGGAGTTCCCCGTTAATGGAATTCCTAAATTTAATCGCCCGTGGTGTAATGGCAGCACATCAGGTTCTGGCCCTGAGAATCGAGGTTCGAATCCTTGCGGGCGAGCCATTCTGATTAAAATAGAGGCTTTTTGCAGTTCTTATCAGGGTCTCTCTTTCTAATTTTTATGGATATGCTTAGAAATAAAATTAGTTCTATTTTTGTTTGTTTGATGTGTCTTAATGCATGTAGCGTAAGCCCGAAACTGAATAACCCAGATCCCTTTCTCGCTAATTCGGAAAGCCCTACTAAGATGATAATGGATCCAGATGTGGAGCGTGCATCCAAGGCATTTCATTATTATTTGATGGGACAATTGCAGTATGGCGATAAAAATTACGAAGAGGCAGCCGACAATTTCACAAAGGCCAGTGATTTGGTAGAAAACCCTGCCCCTGCGCTGCATTGCAAACTGGCAGAGCTTTATCTTCGTGAAGGAAATCTTGATAAAGCATTCGATGAAAGCTCTAAAGCCTTGAGTGAAAATCCAAAGGGAGTGGATGAACGACTTCTTCAAGCGGGTATCCTGGAAGCCAAGAAAGACTTTGGCCAAGCTGAAGAGATTTATAAACAGCTCATCGTTGAAGAGCCAAAGCTTCCCACACCCTATCTTTTGCTTGCGGGATTGTATTCAGACCAGGGCCAAAATTCAAAAAGTTCGCAAGTATTAGAAGCCATGCTGGGGGCGATACCAGAAGATTTGTCAGCCAATTATTTTCTGGCACGATCCTATGAGTTGGAAGAAAGGCTTGACAAGGCAAGTCACTATTATCGAATAGCATTGCAGTATCAACCGCATAATAATGAGATCGCAATTGATCTCGTTCGAGTTTTGATTAAGCAAAAAGACTTTGAGGAAAGTAAGGAGTTGCTTAGAGAAATCTTAGCAAGGGATCCTCAACATGCTGATGCACGTCGTTTGCTAAGTAATTTAATGGTCGGAGAGGGTAATTTTACTGAGGCGCTTGAGCATCTTCAGATTCTCGAGGCTTCCGAAGCGGATCCATCAGAGACGAGACTCAAAATAGCGCTTTTGGAAATTGAACGAAGAGATTTCGATTCTGCTGTGCGAGAGCTGAATTTATTGCTCGCACAGCACCCTGAACATGCCATGGCTCGTTATTATCTTGCTTCTATTTATGCAGGCCAGGGCAAGAGCAAGGAGGCGGTAGAAGAGCTGCTTAAGATAAACAAAACAGATCCATTGTATGTAAGATCCAGAACGTTTGCTGCGATTATTTTAAGACAGAATAAAGATCTCAAAGGAGCCGAAGAAGCAATAAGTGATGCTTATAAGGCAGATAGCAGCAATGAAGAAGTCTTTTATTTTCTTATAGCGATTCTTCATGATACCGGGAAATATCTTGAAGCTGAGAAATTACTAGAGCCGTTGGCAAGGAAAGAGACTGCATCTGAACGTTTGCTTTTTAATTATGCACTAGTGCTTCATAAACGAGGAAAAGATTCAAAAGCTCTTGAGGTTATGGAGAAAATTCTGCGCATAAATCCTGATAATTCAGAAGCTCTTAATTATGTGGCCTATGAACTTGCCGATTCGGGGAAGGATTTAGATCGGGCAGAGCAACTTGTGGATAACGCTCTAAAGCTTAAGCCAGATGAGGCAAATTTTCTTGATACTAAGGGTTGGATAATGTTTCAGAAGAAACACCTCAATGAAGCGGTTCAATTACTTGGAAGGGCAGCATCTCTATCGAGTGATGATGTGGTTATTTTAAAACATTATGGCGATGCTCTTCGTGATACAGGGCGTTATCTGGAAGCAACAGAGACATACAAAAAAGCAATTGAGAAGGCGAAAGGTTCAAAAGACAACGAAGAAAAGTCGCTTATTGGGAAAATGGAAAATAGCATTGAGCGTATACTAAAGCTCAAAACTGTAGAAAGCCCAGAGAAATGAACAGAGGGACAGTCAACATTCTAGAGGTGATTTTTTTGCTGGGGATGTTTTTAGCAACATCTTGTGCGCCTAAACAAATAATCTTGCCACAAATACAAGGTAGAGCGCTTACGCCCGAAGAACGGCAAGTCATTTTCAATAGCCTTCAAGAAAAATTTGACGCAGTGCAGAGTGCCAAAATTTTGTATGATGCGAATTTTACAAACCGGGATGAAACACAATCCTTAAGATTAGTAGCAGTTTTTGAGAAGCCGGAACACCTTCGACTGGAGACTTTTCCGGATACTTCGTTTTTGTCCCTTCAACTTATGGTCATGAATGGAACAATTGTGAGCCTTATTGATAATACCTCACATAAAGCTTTTTTGACTAACAATGCTGAGAGATTACTTCGTCGTTTTTTAAAGCTTCCAATCGGAGCAGCAGATTTAATCGCAATACTAAGCGGACGAATTTCTGCAACCGATTTGAAAAAGATGAGATCGGGTGAGAATTTTAATGTTTATGCAAATGAGGAATTGGGTAGATACCTAATATCTAAAGGTGATGGAGACATCATCTGGGAAGTTAACAAATTTTCACTCCAGGTGGAGGATGTTGTTTATAGGAATATTTTTAACGATGAAGTGATATTGCGAGCTCACTGCAACGACATAATAAATGAGGGGGCGATTCAAATGCCCTCAAATATCAATATTGAAGTTCCAGGAGAACGTCTGCAGTTCGACTTTAAAGCACGGACTAGCAGGATTAATCAAACGATCCCAGAAAATCTATTTGAAGTGGAAATACCATCTGGATTCTCAGTTGAAGTAATTGATGAGTGACCTTTGGTTCAGGAGAATCTTCTGATCATTGCCTTCTCACCAATCAGAATCGCCCAGTGTCCAACGTACAAGTTAATAAAGATGAGGCAAACAAGACTTAGTATTGGACAGATCAACCATTGAATGGTTCCCATACCCTGTACAGATTGACGAAGTATCAGTCCAAAAAATAGCATAAAAATAGGAATTAAATTTACTAGAGAAAACAGTACGCAAATTAAAACATTCAAAACACCTGCAAAACTTGCTGACACTTGTGCGGAATAATCCCAATCAAACTCAGCAAAAAAAGCACCAATGCCAATACTACACGCGCACAGACCGTATGATATTATGCAGCTTGCAAGGACTGTAAAGAAAATTAGATTTGGTTGAACGTCAAGTGCCAATGCTCCAGTGCCAATTATAACAGAAGAAATTACAGCAATTGGACAAAACCATACTATCAATTTGCCATGCAAGAATTCTGATATTGAGCAGGGGGAACTTTGAATAACCCAATATGATAAACCTTCCAGTGAGATTGATGGGAATACGAATCTAGTGCATACCGCGCTCATAAGCATAGATCCAACGCCTATGTTCAAGATCAGCAAGAACCCTTCCCACCATTTGTGAAATGCCTCGGGAATATTTTGATATGTGGCGATGATACGGAAATTGTAAATATATATTATACAAATGCTCAAAAGAAGGATGAGTTGAATAGTATGCGTCATGTCCCGAGCAAAAAGTCTAAGTTCCTTCGAAAATATCGCACGAAAGCGTTGGGTCATCAGAGGTGTGCAAAAAACAAGACGTCTTTGAGCGTTTCTACTCTCAAAACGTTGTCTTGCGTTTGGGGATAATGATTTTGAATAGGCATAAAAATGCAAGAATGCGGTAATGCAATATGCAAGCAATATCAATAGGATTGCGAACAAAAAAAGAAGGCCAAACTCACGAAAAGGAAACAAACTTTGTTGCCTGAGAGTATGCAACAGACATTTCGAAGCCCAATAAGGTGGTCCGATATAAATGAATTCACTTGCGAAGTGGCGAAGAGTATTCCAGAAGATTTGCAACTGAGCGTGGTCTTTAAGATTGTAGCTGGCAGTTTTCAGCAATAATACAATTCCAAAAATACAAGCTCCACCAATTAAAACATCTCTGCTTCTGTTCGCTGGGACTATACAGGCAAAAAGTATCGTAATAATAAGTGCGCACGCAGATGCGATCAGGAAACATGGGAGTATAATAAGACTTCCCCGCAAGATAAACATTCCGTTTCTTTGAAAGTGAGAATCGAAAGCCCAGATTATCGGAAACACAAATACAAAAAAGGTCCAAAATGAGTGGAGTATCGTGTCGAAAAATTTACCGATGAAGAACTGCCTTTGTGAAAGTGGAGTTGAAAGCAAGAACTCAACATCGAGGGAAAGAAACAAGGTGCCGAGTGCTCTAATAGCTGATGCTAAAAATACGGTTATTAAAAATATGGCCAAAAAGGGTGTAAGCACCGTGCTATAGGAGAAAAACGATTCCCTCATTATACCAGCTGTTTCGGAAAGAAAATTAAGAGTCCCCTCATAAAGGAAAAGAATTGTCGTAAGAGACAACAAAAGAAGTGGGATTTCCCGTCCTATAGCAGCTTTTTTTTGTGCCCCTGGAACCCATTTATTTTTCAACGCCAGAATTTTAGGTTTTGCTATCAGTGGAACAAGAAACACATATTCCTCACATGGCAGAAGACGTCAGGTTTATGAATATATTCTCAAGCCCCTCATCCGTCCCACCCACTAAGGCTCTTATTTCGGCTAAGGTGCCAACAGTAAGAATCGCACCCTTATGTATAATTGCGATTCTATCCGCTAATTCTTCAGCAACTGACAAAGTGTGAGTGGAAAGCAGTATGGATGTTCCTTTTTTTGCATATTGCTTAAATGACTCTTTTAAAAATTTTGCACCATGAGGATCGAGTCCTACCATTGGTTCGTCTACAATCAGGAGTTGAGGTTCGTGCACAAGTGCAGAGCAGGTTGCAAGGCGTTGTTTCATGCCATGTGAGTAACTTTCGATTAACTCATCTTGCCAATCTTTTAAGCTGTATTCCCCAAGAAGTTTATCAATACGTTCTTCAGCAATTTCTGCTTTAATCTTGTAAAGCTCACAGATGAAATAGAGGAACTCCCGTCCAGTAAGTTTGTTGTACATATAGGGACGGTCGGGAATATAGCCGGTTATTTGTTTGGCCTGAATAGGCTCAGTAGCCATATTGAATTTGCTAATTTGAATGCTGCCGGAACTTGGTCGGAGTACTCCAGCTAACATTCTCAAGGTGGTTGTCTTTCCTGCCCCGTTTACACCCAGAAAACCAAAGATCTCCCCTGGCATAATGTTAAAAGAGACTTCATTTACCGCACGAAATTTTCCATAGTCTTTGCAGAGTTTGTCCACAATGAGCATGGGCGTCTTTGAATCTTTACTTTGCACAATAACCTTCCATCCAGATAACAATAATATCTAGTGCCGCTTTCAATAAGTCTTTTCACCGTCGACTATCATTGGTAAGCTGAACCAACGACAGGACCTCGCCTAGGTTTCGTCGCGCAAGCCGGAAAGAGCCAAATAATAAGGCAAATCTATGTCTGCATAGAGACAAGATCTAACCGGTCGACCAATCGCTGGTGAAACTGCTTTCTGAACGGCGTACTAGTTTAGATGAGCATAAGGGCCTTGGTGTTGGCAAATAAATAAAGCTTTTTGTTATTCTTGACCTGAGTGTTAGCCCGAAATTGCCCAAAAAGTGTGGGGGTGAAGTCCTTCACTTAAGCAATTACGTCATGCCCTAGTCTATTCAATTTATTGATGATAATGGCAGCGAGCACTTGGAAGGTGGACTCAAGTTACCCGCACTTAATGAGGAGTAGTTTGTTAGCGTCGATGTTAACTATCCAATTTTCAAGGATTTTTGGGCCATGCTCACCTTCAAAACAAGCGTTTGGGCAGCAAAGCTCTTACCTTGTTGCAGGTGAAGTCAGAGCGGCCTAAGAGTGGGGAGCTTAATGGTTACTTTCAAATAACAAATTTTTTCTTTCTTGGATCTGAATAAACCCTCGAATTCAGTGGGAACATTTGCTTCCAAATAAGTGCTGTTGTACAAATCTTCGGTATGTTCAACAATCTGAAACTGGTGTGAAGACTC
>JAAZON010000106.1 GCA_012797725.1 SAR324 cluster bacterium
CCCTTTAGAATGGCACGCACCATGTTTCTGGTCATAGGATGATCATCTACAACTAAGATTTTTAAATCTTTATTGACTACTTCATTGGCTGCCATTAGTTATCTCCTTACACAATGAAGTATTGCACAAAGGCTTGGTCACAATCAATCTGAGTATTTAATGTCGTCTTCAGAGTTCTATTTCTTCCCCAAAACCGTACTGCTGGCTCCCCCCATTTGAAAGAGGAGAATCAATCATCATTAAGCAAGGCACGCGCCTCTGCAGCCTCTTCTTCGGGGTTCTTGGGCTCATTTCTAAACATATCTTCATGTGTCAGCTTTTCCCCCTTTATGAGGCCATTGCGATATTGCATATAAGCCGACTGCATAAATAAATAGTAATCGATCGAGCTCTCCCTAGCTGTCTTAACAGCATCATCCAACCTAGCTCTGGTATCAACGATCTCAAGAGCCCTAGTACCCACCGTCACCCAAAAAGTAGTATCGCTATCCACGCCAGCATAAGTCATTATCGCTGTTGGAGTTACAAAAGCACTAGCACCCAATCCTATAGCATCTCGCAGGTTTGAAGAACCAATAAAGGGAAGAACAATATAAAACCCTGATGAAACTCCCTGTCGGCCAAGAGCAACTCCAATGTCATTTTTGTTCTTCTCAAGGCCGATGGGTGTGGCAACATCAAGCAATCCGGCCAAACCAACCGTGGTGTTTACCGCAAAACGGCCTGTATCTTTAAGGGCCTGACCAAATTGAAGCTCTATTAAGTCTGCAACAAAATGGATTGGAAACTCTAAATTAGAAAAGAAATTACTTACACTTTCTCTTGCAAACTCTGGTACTATATACATATAACCATGAGCTACCGGTCCAAGCAAATAGCGATCAAACTTATCATTAAACCAGAATATACCTCTATTGACGGGTTCGATCGGGTCGTACATATCATCAACTTTGGATTCTTCTTGACTTACAGCGCTTGAGCCACTTTCGTTTTCTTTCTCAATCTGAACTTGTTGTGCACATCCTAAACAAAAGCAAACAAGAAATATTGCAAAAATAGGTACCCGACTCTTCATAAATAACTCCCCGTCCTAAAAGATTTCCCTGAAATAATTTTTACGATTGAAGCAGTAATAAAGCTAATTTAAATATTTTTTTCACTCTTAACGAATGCTAATCTCAATTTGTCTAATCCACCATCCCCACTAAAAACAGAACGCCCTTGTTTCGCTCATAAATAGTGTTTCGCCAGTTTCAGAGAGATCATTTAGAGGAAAAATAGTCAATTATAGCCAATCTTTGGTCTAGAACTAAGCTAAATAATTGTCTATTCTAGCACTATGTTTCATGTACTTGTAATCGATGATGATACTAGTTTCGTTCGACTTCTTGAAAAACGCTTGAAGTCCTTCATCGAGGATTTATCCATTTATCATTTCTCTTCATTGGCAGAGGTTCGTGCTTTTTTAAAAACAGAAACGAAAGAAAGCTTCCAGCTTGTTTTCCTTGATCAACATCTCCCAGATGGTTCGGGTATTGATCTGTTAAGAGAAGGATGGTTTGAGAATCTTGCTGTCATATCGGTTAGCTCAGATGATGCACCAGATATGCCAGGAGAAAATGTTAAAGCTGGGGCCATGTACTTTCTCAATAAGATCAACCTAACAGAACCGTTATTTAAACCTCTGGTATGCGGCATTCTTGACCGAAATAAAATTCAACAGGAGATGAGTGACATCAAGCTCAACACTGCACGAATGGAAACAGTAAAAACACTCGTGTCTACTCTACGCCACGAAATCAACAATCCGCTTGGAGCTGTGCTCGGAGCCGCATATCTTCTCAAGAATAGTTCCGATTTAAAGGAAGATCAGAAAGAGGCTGCTAGACTTGTCGAATCAAGCGGAAAGCGAATTAAGCATGTATTAGATGAACTTTGCAAAGCCATTTCACTTGAACCAGTTTCAAAAGCGGAACAAAGAGTATTTCACATCCCTGGTGACAAACCTTGGGAGTAAAAATATCTTTTGTAAGAAACTTATTGATTGCCTAAACGTTCGAAAAGGGCATTAGACCTAGGTTTTGAGCTCTTTTTATAGCCTTCGCCACCTTTCTTTGATTGTATGCACTCAAGCCCGTCAAGCGACGACCCAGTATTTTTCCGCGCTCACTCACAAATTTTGAGAGTATAGCTACGTCTTTATAGTCTACACTTCGATTAGCATCTTCCAGGAACGGATCTAGTTTGCGTTTACGGCGAAAGAGCTGCATTCTCTGAATTGGAGGTAATGGTTCGTAACGACGCACTTCTCCTCCTGAAGCACCACGAGAATCGGAGGGGGCAACACCAGAATTTTTGCCTCGGTCTTCACAGACTTTCATTGGCCGTCCGTTGATCACCTTATTGTTGAGGTTCTCAATAGCCTTTGCGGCGCCTTCGTCGTTTTCCATTTCAATAAAGGCAAAGCCTTTTGACTTCTTGGTTTCTTTATCACTGGCTATCACAACGCTAAGGCAGTTTCCCATCTCAGAGAACATTGCACGCAATTCATCAGTGCTAACGTCAAAATCTAAATTGCTAATAAAAAGCTTTTTTCCCATCCAATACTCCGAATAGTCCTAATTAGTTTTAGCTAACAAAGAAGCGACATTATTCATTCTCAGAAGTCGCTTAACTCAATTAGAATACAAGAATCCAAAATTATATGAATATTCAACTATTTGTCAAATGAAGAGATGAAAACTAATAATTATGATCTATTTAATAGTTGAAATAATGAATGTAGCCGATGCCTTTGATGGAAAGCAGCTTCCGAAACAGAAATGAAAAAACTTTGCACTTTCTAATACGCTGTTTGTATTTATGGTGGTCTTTGAAAAATTATTCCTTCTTTTTAATTATTTCAGTCTTTTATTCTTGACGAACGATCATTCTACGGCTAGAGAATAGCTTTAGGTTGGTTAAACTAATACAAGGCTTTCATCCCATGTAGCTTTGTGTACCCATGTGAGTTCGGCCAAATTGCAGCAAGCTAGAAATTTTAAAATCTGAAATGGAGAAATTACTGTTATGAGTAATTCGTCTGCCCTTAACAAATTTACACCTGAACGTGAAGAAGATATTGAAGCCTGTTCGCCTGTTAAGCCAGAGCGCAACCTTCTCGCTGCAGTTTTGGCGAGAGCAATTTGTGATGCCTTCGGCACAGCTCATTGCGAACGCCATATAGTTCGAAGTGCACGTCAGTGGTTATTTGGAAAGCTTACACCTAAGCGTCCATTTAGTTTTGCTTGGGTAGCTCTTCATTTAGATCTGGATCCTTTGGCACTTCAAGAAAGTTTGAGAACATACGAAGGTAATCCAGAAGAAATTCAAGATCGCTTGACATTGCTTCGCTGATAAGTCTGGTTCTTTAACTGCCAGGTGCCATCGGAAGTTAGGAATATGGCTTTCTTGGAATATCTGCAATTGGAAAAGATCTTTTGAAAGTGCGGTTAGCGTTTGCGTCCCATTAAAATTTTCGCTTCACTTGGCATCACAAACCAGTGTTTCTTGCTATTGGCAGATTCTTTAATAAGAGCCTCAAAGAGCGGTTCTGCCTCTGATAATTTTAACAAGTTTCCGTTATCCATCAAAACTTTCATTGAGTGCCCCATGTCTCCACTTTGAGTATCAAAAGTACTTACTTCATGAAAATAATATCTCGGATCAAAGCCAGCTTTTATAACACATTCCTTTGCATACTCTCGCGTTTCTTCAGAATCTTCATTTTCTTGAACACGTACCGTTTTCAGAAGCTCTCGAAACAATAAACGGGTACAAAGATCAGAAAGAATAGTATCCTTGCTGTCTCTCCATTGGTAGAGATGATATCTCCACCACGCTTCACTCATTCTGAAGATTGCTCTTAACGAGAGCTCCTTGACGCCTTTAGCCCGCAAAACTTCTTGCATGGTATCGTCTGCAAAATTAAGTTTCGAGCTGAGGTCTCTAGCTCTCTGTACAATCGCTTTATTGAGCATGTCTGCTGCAAGCAGCACCCGATGTTGATATAATTGCTTATATAGAGCATGTCGAGATACCGCAAAATGCATCATTGCATCAAGTCTATTTTCCTTTAGTGCTAAATGTTTCTTGGGCGTCAAGACGATAGACTCTATCAACGCAGGAATGTTATATTTTCCATAACTAACACCCGCCAAAATGCTATCGACCACACACCAATTCCCGCGATCGGCGTTCCAACCCCCTCCACTTATTAATTCCCATGTCCAGGGTGGGACTTCATTGGATTCCGAAATAATGGCCTGCACTTGTTCAAGAAGATCAGAACCCTTATTTAATAATATTGAAGATATCTCCTGATCTTCACTTAAGACTCGCAGTAAGAGGGTTTCATGCTCATCTTTCTGTCCAGGGAACCAAGTTTTATATGCCGTATGCGAACCGGGAGCAATATGAGCAAGATCATGAAGAAGGGATGCTGCACATACAGCCAAACGATATTTTTCAATATCCTCTTTGAAATGACGTGCTAGCTTTTCCATCAGTAAGTTGGAAAGATAGGCGACCCCTAAGGAATGACCAAAACGGGAGTGCTCAGAAAACATGAAAACTAGACGTGTGTTGGCGGTCTGGCTAATATCCCGAAGCCTTTGCATCCACTTTGTATCCAAAAGCTCCAAAATAAGAGAACCACAGGGTGTAGAGGGGTCAAATGATATGGATTGATGCACTACATCTGCAAAAGAAACTAAACTCATGTTTCAAATCCTTATGAGTCTGAAATCATTGCTTTTCCCATCCCAAAAAATCTCTCCAGAAATCAGACCCTTAAGCCGATATTAAGAATATGATAAACGGAGCACTTGGCATGGAAAACACAAATCTAGCTATATCACCCAGCCCAGAAAAAGTCATGGAAACACTTGGAACTATCAAGGCTCGAAGGACAGCCTTTGTTGCAAGGTTTATTGTACTTCGTGAATCGAAACGTACGCGTTCTCACCGTAAGATTGAGATGCTCAGCTGGAGAGAAGATAGCACAGCAGAGGAACTTGCCGCTCGCTTTAGACAGATATTCGTTGAGAACGGCGACAATATGCTTCCCGTAGACCGTGACTTACGACGCGCCTTGGCTCACGCAAACCGTTCACTTAATTTCTTCATCCAAGAATACGAATCAAGAGCAACGACTAATTTTATAGACTCACTTTTCGATTATGAACGCTCTAACACTCTGCTTTTTGGAGCAGATGAGCAACCAAAGCCAGGTGGGTGGAGACTTCCAAAAGAATTATTGAATGAGCTTGCAAAGAAACAAAAGGATCAATAATCAACTTCAAGCACGCCCAATGGAAAATAAAAGAAATAGTAACATCCAGAAGCACGCCGCTGCTCTTCAATATAATGAACAAGAACGCATCCCACGTGTTTTAGCCGGCGGCTTAGGGAAGATTGCTGAAGAGATTATTGATACTGCGTCGACATATGGCATCCCTGTACAAAAAGACGAGGCATTGGCTGTAGTACTTTCTCAATTAAATCCAGCAGAATTGATCCCACCAGAAACTTACAGACTTGCTGCCGAATTAATCGCTTTCTTATATGATACTGATCTTGAATGGCGCAAAGAACATCCGTTTATAGACACAATATTCAAGAATTCCGACACTTAAGGAAATTTCACATCTGTCATCTTAAGCCATTTAGATCTGATAAGATTTTTCATCCTATAATACCATGCCACGATTTTGCGCTAATACTTTTAGTACGCAGCGATCTGCCGTAGGGAAAAGACTTCGTCTACGTTGACGTCGGACGAAACACTGCAGGCGTGGATGTCTTACGTTAAACGTCTACGTCTTTACGCAGTACGTAAAGCGCGTGGTCGCCTGTCGTAATTCGTATTTCGTCCTCCAACTATCTCCCAAAACCTATTTGGGTATCCCAACGCGGAACTTAGGAAGAAACATTGAGGCATTCGCGATGTTTCTAGATAAGTTCGCAGATGATTCCGCGCCCAATATAAGAATATTGGATGTGCTAAGCCAGTGGAAATCGCCCAAGGCCCGCGCCTTTGCAGTGCTTTTTAGAAGAATAGCGCCAATAGAATGGACCAAATAAAGCCTGCAAGCAGCCCTATACGCACTATTCTGCCCTTTTCAATTTCTCATTAAATTTGCATCGAGATTTGATTTCCGAATCCTGTCGTTCCTAAAAGGGGTCTATCGTTACTGGCACTCCCTCTGGAATTTTTTGTTTAAAATTTGTTGCTATAAGTTTGCCGAAGTCTTTCGACCATTCATCTATCACTTCCCTGATATGAGCATATCTCTGGAAATCCTTAATTGAAAATGGCGCTGTTTTATCTATCTCACGATCTTTGAATTCGAAAAGAAGCTCTTGAGTGTAGGCATCTTTTATCTTCCCCTCAATTGCAATGCTTCCCTTACCAAACAATCTCACTACGCCCCCAAATGGAACAAGGATCCCACCAACTGTTCCAACGATACTTATTGCGGTATTTCTAGGCCTCACTTCTATAAGTGCCAATTCAATTCCCAGGGTATCAGGGACTGGTGCCTCAACAATTTGAATTGGACGTCCTATTATATCGTTGATTTCTGATTCAAAACGCACTTCGATATATCTTGCCATTTCATGTAGCTCCTCGATTCGATCTTTGAGAATATCAGAAGCAAAGTCGAGATCCCTTATTTTTTCTTCAGCAAGATTGCTTTGCACTGGGGACAAAATTAGACGACTGAATCGCATACAAAGAATTGACAGTTTTTCCTTATCGGCAATCCAAACAGAGTCAAAGGGAAATTCTTCTGGCAAATGCTGCATTTCTGCCCCATGTTGAAGAAAAGAAGTTGGGGCTATGGGAGCAGCCTTGAAGACAGTGCAACTCGCTATGCCTATAAGGAACAATATAAATAAAATTCCTGTAATTTTTCTTTTATTTGTTGAATCAATTCTGTCTTCAGTTTGAGTTTGCTCCATTAAGCGTCCTATTCTTCCTCGGATATGAGTTTCTCGACCTCCGCTCGTAGGCGCGAACTTAGTGGATTTGTAAAGGAACTATAACGCATTCGAATTTGTCCCTTTTTATCGACTAAAAATTTCTCAAAATTCCAACCGATCTCTCCACGAAATTCTTCTGGACTCAATTGCGTAAGAAATTTATATACAGGTTGAATTTGTGATCCTTTTACAGGATTTCTTTCAAACAAAGGAAAAGAGATTCCAAATTTGGAACTGCAAAAATATTTGATTTCTTGGTTAGAACCTGGTTCTTGATTTGCAAAATCATTACTCGGAAAAGCGAGGACCAAAAACCCCCGGTCTTTATAAGCTTCGAAGAGTTTTTGAAGGTCTTCATATTGAGGAGTAAAACCACAACGAGAAGCTGTATTCACCACAAGCAAGACTTTACCTTTATATGTACTAAACTTTTCTAGTCTTCCATCTATAAGCCGAGCTTCCAGATTGAAGAAGGACTGAGGGGTGCTTTGTTCCATATCTGTTGAACTAGCACAGGCTATTCCAACAAATCCCACAAAACACAAAATCTGGATGATAAAAGAAAATAATGAGCGTCTAATCATTAAAAGAACATAACAGATGCGCCATATTATGGGAATTTAGGGCTTAAAAGGCTCAATATTTTTGGGTGGAATAGCGAACCACTATTTCTATTTGTACCCGTTCAGCACCCTACTTAGTCCAAAGCTTTTCCAATTGGTCTTGTAATTATTTATCAATATCTCAATAAGTCTGAACTTTCCAAGCATCGTCCAAACATCATATTCATGGTCATTGACACACTTGCAGCCAAATATGTCGATGGCTTCGAAGGCACCGAAGGTCTTGCTCCAAATCTTGGGCGTCTTGCCAGAGAGGAAGTCGTATTTAAAAATGCCTTTTCGACTGCTCCTTGGACCAGGCCAGCTATTGCTTCTATGCTTAGTGGTAGACTTCCAGCAGATCATGGAATAGAGCGAATAAAATCGCGCTTTCGGCCAAATGTCAAATCAATTGCAGAAGAATTTCACTTGGGTCTTAATAGCTCACATGGCATCAACTCTTCTTTCAGTTGGGAATCTTCCTATTAATAAAAAGATATTTGGATGATCACTGCAAAAGTATCTAAATGGTTCCTCCCAATCGAGGATTGAGAAAGAAAGTCTGCTTTTTGCACAGGTCGACCATAATGCTAATTTGAATGCTGTAATTCGAAGACTTTTCAGATTTGTAGCTGATCAGAAAACTGGGGAAGAATTTTTGTTTGATTTGGAGGCAGATCCAAAGGAAAGAATTTATTAAACAAAGATGCAGAGCTATCAGATGAAATGAGAACTTTGCTAAATCAAATGCTGAAAGAAAGTGAGCAGCATGACTCTGAGATAAATGACTCTGTTGTAGATACCAACGAGATTGACGCCCTAAAGAATCTTGGATATTTGAATTAGCACTGTATGACAAAGGTTCCTCTCGGCCCGCTAGAAGTTGGTCTCTCCCAACTATTAACAAAATAGATAAACGGTCAAGAACAGCAAGATCTAGGCGTTAACAAACTGGTCAAAAAGGAAGAATAAAGAGAACCTTATCAATTAACTGTATCATCTAAGAAAGGGTCCCGGGATATAATAAAGAAAATTAAGAATATGTTTGCTTCGATTGATGGGGTATAATAAGTAATATGAAAACACTATCAACAGTTCTAATCAATCTTGCACTTTGCTTGCATTGTGCATTTGCCCAAACTACGAATTATACTCTCAGTATCTATGCAACAAATGGACAAGTTTATAAGCGTTTTGTCTCAGACAATACTTACACTAGTGCCAGCTCATTTGCTGCAGTAACTCAACTTAAGCTTTATGCCTCAGGAGAC
>JAAZON010000107.1 GCA_012797725.1 SAR324 cluster bacterium
TACATCCATCACGCGAAACCGCTTGATATCACAGTGAAATTCGTTTGAAATTTGCTCCTAAAATTCTAGAGAGCTTTCACCGATATATAGGAAGTAATCAGGATGGCTTAAACACCTTTGGGCTTTAGCGTTAAAAAGTGACTGTTGTCATCACTTGTAAGTCCATATGCCAAAGGGCATTGCAAAGAGAGAACAAATTGGGAGGCATGAATGAGAAGTTTTGGATCATTGTTTATAGGCGTTGTATCATTTTGTGTGATTAATGTCGTTGCAACAAATGTAAGTGCTCAATACAGTGAGAGGCAATCACTTGGTCTTGAAGGATGTTATACGACAGATATTCGCTACAGTCCTGATGCCAAGAATTTATTCATTACTTGCGAGGC
This sequence comes from SAR324 cluster bacterium, assembly GCA_012797725.1. The sequence continues at coordinate 387 of JAAZON010000107.1, forward strand.
TCCGAAGGGTGTGTTTTGGTCGGTTGACCACGGTGGACAATGGACTTTTGCGGAAGGAGGCTCTTATTCGAGTGGGTCAGTACGTGGAATTGCAGTCACCCAATATGGGGTAGTATTTGGCACAGACAAGAACTTATATGCAGCGCGTTTTGCGGAAGACGGCACTTTCTCCCCAAACTGGCAGGAGCTTTCAGATGTTCAAATAACCAGGCAGCCCCTTGTTAGCCAATCGGGCAAATTCGTCATAGTAGGCTCTGATACACTCTCGGTTGTCGATACTCAAAGCATGACGGTTGTGCAATCAAATGTTCCACTTCCTGTGTCAGAAGATGTGAGCATGAATCTACTAGAGGCAGGTTCGACGCATTTGTTTGTATTGTTTCAAGGCTCTGATGTTTATGGAAATAAGTTGTACAGAGCAAGTTTTGACTCCTCAACCGGATCGGTTGGTGACTTTGAAGAGATTACTAATGGTCATGGATTAGCTGTCGATTCATATATATGGAATTTGCGGGTGCATCCATTAACAGGAAAGGTTTTTGTTGATTGCCGAAATACTCATGTAAATCCTATGGTGGAAGCACTTTATGTTAGTGATGACAATGGGACATCTTTCTATGAATTCCCATCGTCAAATGACATTGCTGCTAATAAATCTTTTAATGATGCTTGCTTTAGCAGTGATCCAAACATCTTCCTCCTTGGCTCTCTTCTTACGACTGATGGAGGAAATTCATTTTCGGATACTGGTATTGATAAGTTGAATGAGACTGAAGGTGGTCAGGAGGGGGCATGTGCAATCGATCCAACAACAGCGACGCGGGCGTTCTTAAGGACAGCAGTTGGGGTTGCAAGAACAGAGAACTTAAGTTCGGTTGGAGCTCAAACATGGACGCGAGCCACTAAAGGACTGGATGGCGTAACCGTATACCATATGAGTAAAGGGAATAGTAATGGAAATAGAGTATTACTTGCATCGAGCGCTGGATTTGGCCTGAGCGAAAATTTCGAATCTGATTCTCCAACTTGGACATTTCCAATCTGTCCTGGTGGTGATTGTGCGATTTTTGAGACAGGTTCGAATATTGTAATCGATCCAGAAGACGAAAGCACTTTGTATGCTGGTGGATGGAATGTATACAAGGGCAGTGTCACGGATGGTCAGGCTTCGTGGCAACAGTTCCTCACTAGACCAAGTGGTGCCGATATTCCAGGAGGTGGTGTCGGAGTTATCTATAAAGCCTCTGAGCTTCCGGGCCTGCTTGTAGTAGGATGGAAATGGGGAAATGGCTCAGAATATCCCTTAGGGGGTGCTTTGAATTTTTATGATAGTACTAGTGGGGCCTTGTCATGGTCTGGTCTTGAGAAACCAGTCTCAAGTTTAATTGCGCTAAATTCTACGCTTCTGTTTGCCGGAATCGGATACAGGCATGATTCGGCACCAACCAATGCAACTCGCGGAATCTACAAGAGCATGGACGGTGGACATACTTGGACACAAGTAACAAGCAGCTCCATGGATGCCAATGTCTTTGTTCGCGGTTTTGCTTATGATTCAAAGAACGATCTTCTTTATGCTGCGGGATTACAGACCGGAAGTCCCGGAGCTGGGGGTATGTATGTTCTTAGTAATGCGAGTAAAGGCGGTGATAACTGGTCAAAAGCCTCAACAGAGGTTCAAGCAGAGAAGGGAGAAGCCAAGGGCAACGAACCAGATAGTCAGATTCGAGCAGACTCCTTCGAGGCTGTATCTGTTGATGAGAGTACTGGTAATGTGTACGGCATTACGGGAAATGTAATTTTAGTTTCTCCCGATAAAGGTCAGACTTGGATACAATTCTTTGAAGGAATGTCGGGTGAGCAGATGAAAGTCATCGATGCGGGTGAACGACAAGAAGCCTCGAACGACGGAATCAAAGCAATCTCTCGAAAAATAGTGCAGGGATCAAATGTTGGGCTCAACGCTTTGACCGCAACAAAGACTTATCCATTTTGTAAGATTACTGTGTCAGCCAAATGCAGAAAAACCGTCAAGAAGGGAACTCAATGCAAGCTTACTAGTTCGCTTTATGATGTATTCTCACACAGTGCTTTTGCGAAGCGCAAAATTCAAATACAAAAGCGAGCAAATCTTCGGAGCAAGTGGAGCAAAGCAAAGGTGGCAAAAACAAGCTCGAAGGGTGTAGTCTCGCTTAGTGAATCTCTGAAGTCTACGACCTTTTTTAGAGCCGTATCTACTTCTCCACGATGTACTAGTTCTTCGGTGCGGATTGCTGTGAGGAAGAAATAATATTAAATGCACGCAAGGTCTCTCTAATGAAATATAAAAGATGGGGAGAGGTGGGCATTTCCTTAATTGAGATGACGCTTCTTTTAAGCCTTATCACGTTAGCTTCTCTTCCAGCTTTAATTAAATTTGCGGAGGCGGTGCAGTGCCGGTCTTGTGTGAATACGGCTTTTATGGTTAAGCGTGGGTTTGTCGAGGAAGGACACGATCCAGAGGTCGAGAATAATTATGATTTGTGGTTATCCACATGCATCAAGAGGAATGATTTTAGAAACTATGTCTGTAATTCATCAAAGAATTGGAGTGATCCCCCTTGATGATTAATACATGAATATTGCAAATTTAAAATCTGGTTCAGATCGTTTCTTAGTTGGGAATTTCTTCCATAGATAAAAGACGGCAGTTGCAGGAAGCGCTTTGACCTTAATTGCCGGGCGCATCATGAAATTACTGGATCTGTGATTGCATCCTTCAGGATTTCCGCATAGCTTATAAAAAAAGCGCAATGGAGCCTTTGTGAAAATAATCTTGGACCAGTCCGTTTGTGCTAAGTTTTGTGATTCTCGACTTGATAGAGCTGCATAAGGAAAGCCAAAAAAAGCAGCGTTATAGGTAACTGGTAAAAAGGAAATATCTTCTTTCGTCAACTCGTCTTCGGTCCATTCATTTACACGGAAAAGAAATCTGGAGATGTCATAACTAACCTCAGCTCTCGACTCACTGGGGAAATAATCCAATTTATCTGGCTCTGGATGAAATGGAAAGTTTTCTTTCTGCAACGCGTTGTTTTCTAAGATCGTAGCCTTGTTCCACACTAATGAGCCATAGATGGAGAGCCCCACGAAATCTGGTCTAATTAGAATTAACGGATTTGCAATACCTTCTGCCTCTGCGGGCACCCCTTCATATGAAATTTCGCCTGGCCCATAGACGTAGTGCCCCTCTATCGACCACCAGGGTTTCTCATCTTTTACTTCCGAGAAGAAGTCCGAATTCTTAGGTAATCGGACTAAATCGGGGAAATCAGAAGCGATTTTGCTCTGATAATCAGACAAGGTGGCAATAGAAGTTTTTGTGGCTTTAGAAACTTTATAGATTGGGATCGCTAAAGGCCCGGAAGTAGTTGATGGGCCGACAAACAAAGATGCATGTGTGTTTGGGTCTGTCCCTTCCTTGGAGTTAAGAACATTGATAACTTGAAAGATGGCAAGACAAGTCAATACAGCATAAAGTGTTTTTTTTGTGGAGAGTTTTTTAAGATCAAAAATTGGAGCTGTTGGGAAAGACAGTGAGCCCTTGCTTCTCTTTTGCGGCCTGGTATCGTCCCAACTTGGAATATGTCCCATAACAAGGCAAATTTAACTCAGAAGCTTAAGGTATCATAGGGTTTCTTTTCTTGAATTGTGCCAGCCCACAGAATAACGCCCATGGCAAGGCAAGGTGAAGGCTTTCTTGGCTTGAACGGTTACGTTGCCAGAATCGGATATAGAAATAAACGCAAAATGGAGAGACGCATTTCTATGCGTCCGAGACCAATCTTAAACAGCTCGCCTGCTGCTTAAATAAATTACAGAAAATCGACGATTATTTTAGAAAAGCCGCATTTAGGAAACAAGTTCTTTATTTAACATTAATTCTAATACAGTGCTCCAATTGCCACTTTTTTAGCTCGCTGGTAGTCTCTTCTCAGGTACTCTCTAGGTTTTCAAAGAGATATGAAGATAAGCACGAGAAATAATGACTGATTTAAAAGCACATGAGCGTATAGCGCAACTCGTTTCTGAGCTCAATGAGCATATCTATCGCTACTATGTGCTCTCTGCTCCAAGTATAAGTGACGCTGAATATGACCGCTTGTTTCGGGAACTTGAAAATTTAGAAAACGAGAATCCAGAGCTTATATTGCCCGACTCACCCACCCAGCGCGTAGGCGCAAAAGTGCAGGGAAGTTTTCAGAGCCTTAAGCATGAAATTCCCATGCTCTCTCTAAATAACGCGATGAATGAAGAAGAACTTCGAGGCTTTGACGAGCAAGTGCGGCGTTTTCTTGAAAAAGAGGGTTTCGCAAAAAATAAGGTTGAATATGCGATTGAACTTAAATTTGATGGCCTTGCCGTTAGTCTTCGTTACGAGGAAGGAGTCTTGGTTCAAGGTGTAACCAGAGGTGATGGCTTTAACGGGGAGCTTATCACAGAGAATCTTCGAACTATTAAATCTATACCGCTTCGCCTGAGACTGGAAAATCCCCCTTCAGTCCTTGAGGTGCGAGGGGAGGTCTTATTTTTAAAGCAGGCATTTGAAGCCCTGAACGAGGAGCGAGTGAAAAATGGGGAGGAGCCCTTTGCAAATCCTAGAAATGCTGCCTCTGGAAGTCTTCGCCAGCTTGACGCATCAATTACAGCAAAGCGGCCACTTAGCTTTTATGCTTACGGATCAGGGGTCGTGTCAGTAGACTGGACTTTCAAAACTCATGATGCATTAATTGCTTTTTATCGAGACATAGGTTTCCTTAGCTCACCATTTTTTAATGTGGTCAATGGTGTCGACGAACTAATTGCTGCTTATAGATCTGCGCTTGAAAAAAGAGACTCTCTTCCTTTTGAAGTTGACGGTCTTGTTGCGAAAGTTAATGACTATTCATTGCAGAAGATCCTTGGTTTTAGGCAGCGTTCTCCGCGCTGGGCTATTGCGGCGAAATTCCCGCCGGTGGAAGAGACAAGCAAGCTTCTAGATATTGTTGTTCAGGTCGGACGTACAGGGGCGATTACCCCAGTTGCCATATTGAAGCCTGTAAGGGTAGGAGGGGTGATAGTCTCTCGTGCCACTTTGCATAATGAAGATGAGATTACAAGAAAAGGACTTAAAATTGGCGACACGGTAGTAATTCGCAGGCAAGGAGATGTTATTCCAGCAGTTGTATCTGTGGTGACTCATCTGAGAGATGGTAGCGAAAAAGATTTTGTCTTTCCTAAAGAATGTCCTGAATGCGGAACGACGCTGCTTCGTCCTGCAAGTGAGGCGGTATATAGATGCCCGAACAATTCTTGTCCTGCTAAAATTCAACAACGTCTCATTCATTTCGCCTCACGGAAAGGTGCAGACATCGAAGGTCTGGGAGATAGACTTATAGAAGTACTGCTAGACTCAGGCTTGATCCGAGACATTCCAGATCTTTACAAAATAAAAAAAGAACAGCTCGAAGCTCTTCCAAGAATGGGTGAGCTTTCGAGTGAGAATTTACTGAAAGCTCTGGAGAGAAGCAAAAGGATAGAACTGAGTCACTTCATCTATGCACTTGGGATTCGGCATGTGGGTGAGCGAACCGCTTTGCTTCTAGCCCGTTTTTGTAATAGCATTGAGCGTTTTCTCGATCTTGATTATGAGACTCTTCTAAGTATTTCTGAAGTGGGAGTGGAGACCGCTAAGGCAATCGTCTCCTTTTTAAGTAATGAAGAGGAGAGGAGTAATATTGGCGAGCTTCTTGCGCTAGGCTTTGAGGTACTCGAGCCTGAAAAGCTTGAAACAGGCATACTCGATGGGAAGGTCTTCGTACTGACAGGGACTCTTGAGTCCTTGAGCA
>JAAZON010000108.1 GCA_012797725.1 SAR324 cluster bacterium
AAATCTTCAGGGCTAAGAGGTGTATGTTTAATAACAGGCTGTTCAGACCGATTCTGAGCTATTGCTGGCATGACGCCCATTAAGGACAGCATGAATACACCAAACACAACTTTCTTGATTAATTGAACGTCCATATTCAGTACCTTCCTAGAAACAAGCCTATATCATATTTACTACATTTGTGGGGTCAAAAACCAGGAACCTCGTTCTCCTGTAATTATATTGCTAACTTCTCCCTTCACTTCATTTGAATCTTGGTTCTCTGAAACTTTCAAGTCAAAAACGAAGCCATTCGAGGCGACTCTTAACTTGTTGGGCTTTTCAAGAAGCCGAGACGAGTTTAAGGGTATGCTTTGTGGAGTCCAACCTTCAATTCCCACCAAGACATCGATACTATCGCTGCCCTCACGAACGATTAGGCTCAGTGGTACTTCTCGACCTGGAACTAGTGCTCCCATCTTACCATTGTATATTCCAGGCTGCAGGCGTGTGAAATCCAGCTTGCCTTGTGATATTGCATCTACAAAAGAAGTTGCTGTTACCAAGCCGAGCTCTGAATACACTGATTCGTCAGATACAATGTTGTTGGAATCGCCCAGTCGCCTAAATACAGCAAATACCACAATTGCTAGCAGAATGCAGAGCATTATTATCAGAATAAGAAAATTATTTGCTTGAAATGGCGTTGGTGAATTTAAGCTGGCAGAGTGCTTGACGTTTTCGCTGTCGCTATCTAGTGTTTCTGCTACACCAGCTTTGAAATGCTGGGGTTCTTGTACTCGTGTTGGAGATGGAAGCGGTTGTATTGTTTCTCTTTGATCTTCAAACTCTTCGATATCTTCTAGAAATTCTTCTTCGTCATCCTGCTGCTTGTCCAGAAAATCCTCGTCCTCGTCATCGAAAAAGTCGAAATCATCTTCCAGATCTTCTTCATCATCGTGTCTTTCCACTTTAATCTCTTCTGTATCTGTGCGTTTTCGGTCTTTTTCCACCACAGATACTCCAGCATTTGTTTTTATGTTGGCGGAGGATTCAACTTTTGTTTCTTCCAAAGCCTTCTCTTGCTTTGGTTTGGAAATATCTTCTTTTGTTGCTTGCGAGACTGTTTTAACTTCCTGAGGCTCAGAAGTAGATTTACTGCTTACCAAAATGGGCTTGCCTTCCCTCCCGTCTTTTAGTGCTTTAATGACTTCAGCAGCGCTTTGGAAACGCTGCGCAGGATCATATTCAAGCATTTTTTTAAGAATTTCAGAAAAGTAAGGGGGAATGTCTTTTCGTAGAAGTGAGAGGGATTTCACCTGATTGTTCTTTCTGGCATCCAACTGCTGCATAAGGGGGATGTCAGAAAAGGGCGTCTTGCCAGCTATTACTTCGTAAAAGCCGATTGCAAGAGGGTAAAGATCCGATGATGTGTTGAATCGTTTCCCCTCCAAGATTTCAGGAGAAAGATAATCCATCGTTCCTACGCCAAGCTGAAGATCCTCAGAATTCGGAGCTTCTCCGGGTAGTAATGCAATGCCAAAGTCGCCAAGGCGAACTTCATGGTTTTTTAGTATTAAAATATTATCTGGCTTTACATCTCGGTGAATGATCCCAACTTTGTGAATATAGTCTAGGGCCTCTGTTGTTTGCAGGAAAAAGCGTTCGATGAGAGATGCCTCAAGCTTTCCGCCCGATTTATGAAGGAAGCTCCGAAGATCTCCTTCGTGAGCAAGTTCCATGGATAAATAGGATACATCGCCGATGGTATGAAAGTCGTCCAAATGAATAACATAGCGATGGTTGCATGAGACCATCGCTAAGGCTTCTTTTCTAAGACGCTCACTATTTGGTATTTTCCCTTTCTTGTTAATTAAGACTTTTAGAGCAACTTCAGGGCCGCCTTCGATAACGTTCTTGGCTTGGTACACGACGCTTTGCGAACCACGGCCTATGATCGAGAGGATTTCATATCGATCATCAAAAATCTTTTTTTTCTTAGTTGCGTCGGCCATGAATTAAACAAACCTGAAAACGATTCTTTTCTCCAATTCTAATCCAATCACCGTGACGAATTTCACACACCCCAGTGATTTTTTTCTCTTCGCTTTCACCTGATCGTTTTAAGAAGGTTCCATGTTCCGAGAAAATATCCTGGATGAAAAGCTGATGTGAAGCAGTAGCGTTGATTGCTAAGTGCAGGGAAGAAATACTCTCATCGTTTATAATAATGCATCCATTCTGAGTATTCCCGTTATTGCCATTTTGTCCCGCTGGAAGTAAAGGCCCAGAGCTTACAAAGATTCGACCGCTTCGAAGTTCGAAAGCTATGCCGTTAGAGTCAAGGCCATAGGAAACCAGCCATCCAACCAAGCGCTTTACCTTTGCTGTCCTGTCTTTGGCTGATAGGTCTTTTGCAGTGTTTTTCTCTCGCGACATATTCAAATCTCCAAAATAACCAATAAAAAGTTAAAGAATAAGGAGTCTAAACCCCTATGTTCACGGCCAAACGATGTTAGTCCAGCGAACTTTAAGAGTAAAGGAGGATGAAATGACCCTTCCTGCTGAGAAAGGCAGATTCTGAAATCTGCGAAGTGAGGATCTCTAAATTTTGTTAGGCCTTTAAAGCTCTTAATTGACATAAACAGCCCAGAAGTTACTAATTTTCGTACTTTCAATAACTTCCATGTCATTTAGAGCCAAGATCCCCTTTCTTTTAAGAGATTTCGGCTAAGAAAACCTGGATTTTTAAGTTTCCTCACTATTTATTCGGCTGAAAGCTATTCTTCGTCTCAGTTTTTCGTCTAGGTAAAACTCGTAAATGTTCATTTAGTTTATGAACACAGAACTATCTTCCAATAGAAAGCCTAAACGTTTTACCTCTATTCATTCAGAGCTCTACACTCACACCTGGACAAGAGCTTTTCTGGTTGAATGGCTAGTCTTTTTGCTTGTCCTGATGTGAAAAAAAGTTTCTAGCTAAGTTATTGGCTCAAAAAGGCTTTGGGAGAAGCTCTCTCAATGAACTGTGAAATTTTCTTCCATCTCCGCACGCAAAGACCAGGGGAATGTTCCCATCACTCAATTCAAGAAGTGCTTGAAGATCAGAGCCGCTTGGGGCTCTAAGTACCTTAGAATCGCTAAAGAAGGCTGCGGCTTTGACCTTTAACTCTTTATTGAAGGGCTCCTGGAGAGCTTTCCTAAGTGCCGTTACTATTGCGGAGTCAGTCAATTGTTTTGTGCTTTCCTGAGTTCTCCATCCTAAAACCACTGTGTCGTCGGTCATTCTCAAAGCTGCACCGCTAGCTGCAATTTTATCCTTGGCAAAGTGTGGAATCCAGGAACTTTCAGAAGCCTTTTTTGCTTCATCTAAAAGCACTTCTAAGTCATCGGGGATAAAGCTTGATACGTAACCGCCCAATGCGCGGAAGTAATCAATCTCTTCTGAAACATCTCCTTCCTCACCAAGGCCTGCCAGAGGAAGAAGCCAAGAAATGGGAATCTCTAGAGTTCTGCCGCCTGCCGTTCTTGATATTATTTCAGAATCTGTTTTTCCTGACCTTATAAGTGCATCGCGGCATGAACCGCATGGCATTATTGGTTCCTCAACGTCTGCCCATAAAGCTAGATTCCTCCACACAGGCAATCCGTCTCGACCACTGTCTTGGCTCAAAGGGCCCATGCTGCCATTTGCATGGCTAAGTACTGCTTGTTCCAGGCAGACTTGTGATGCGATATTCGAGTGACAATCAATGTTCGTGCTATCAAATATCTGAAAGTTAGAGAATTCAGCGGCCACACCCACTTTGGGGAGACCAGGAAGGGTGGATGTATGTAGCGAAGCCTCTTTGGCTCGTCTTGCTAGTTTCTCTTGTGTTCGCATATCCGATTTTACATGCAAAACGTCATCTTCAACCATAGATAATAGCCTCTGTACCTAAATAAAAAATTAGTAGTAGGAGTGGCGCATTCAATTCTCCATCATTCCGGGCTTTAGTCAAGAAACAGGAACTTTGGATCTCTTGTTGCTTTGGTGATATTTCGAAGTTTAATCCGACTTTTTTGAGGAGTGTTGAATGTTCCTGATACTTGAACTAACATTCCCGTAAGTGCGCGATACTCACAGTTATTGAGCATTTATGATTTTGGGTTTATAAGTCATTGAAGTTATTAATGCACCCGTAGCTCAGTAGGATAGAGCAACTGCCTTCTAAGCAGTGGGTCGGAGGTTCGAGTCCCCCCGGGTGCGAGTTTCTTGTCGGCATTAAATGAGTCCTTACTTTGCATTGTCTGTATTTTTTGTTGTTTGTTCAGCATTTGTTGTAGCAATGCTATTAATGGCTTCATTTATCGGACCAAAAAACAAGACGCATACCAAGCAACTTCCCTTTGAGTGCGGAGCAATATCTAGTGTGACAGCGCATGCTCAACGTTTTCATGTGCGATTTTATCTTGTTGCCGTTCTTTTTCTTCTCTTTGATGTGGAAGTTATTTTCATGTACCCCTGGGCCTTAGCCTTGGAGGATCTTGGGCTTTTCGCTTTCTGGCAGATGTGTATTTTTGTTTTTATGTTAGGTGCTGCTTTTATATATGAATGGAAGAAGGGTCTGCTTCAATGGAACGACCCTGATTGAAATGCGTCGAATACCTGTCTTTATTTTTGTTTTTTGTAATTTTGTTTTTTCTTTTTTTATTCTAATACCCAGGGCCTTTTGGTGGCAAGAGGCGCTTAGATGCTTATGGCTCTATTGCATCATTGGGAACCTTTTAAGTTTTCTGCTTCTCCTTTTATTGAGGAAGAAAACACAGATTTTTTATCCCATGTTTTTTATTTTCATCTGTTTTTTAGGAGCGTTTGCAATTCAAGTCTGGGATTATTTTCCTCGTTTCGAGCTTGCGAAGACAGTAAATGAGAATAAATACCCTATCAGCGTGTTTTTTATTGCAGGCAATGAGATAGTTTCTCCTTTGCAAGAGAAGGTGGATGTTTTAATTTATTTGAGTGATATAAATCCTCTGCAAGACCAAAGATTGTCCACTTTGAAGTTTCCCTTTAAGGCTTCGACCGTAGTAGATGGCGCGGCTAATTTTAGCGTATTGTCTCGTTTCCCAATTCTTGAGAAGCCGCTTATAAGCTTAGGGGACGATTTTCCCCCTGCAATTCTAGTAAAACTTCAAATGGAGAATGGATGCGTTTTAAATGTCGGGGCCATGCAGCTTTTTGCCCCTATTAGCAAAGAGGCCGTATCGAGAGATGACATTATTGTACGGCGAATGGGTATGAAGCTTCGCTTTTTAAAAGAACCAACTGTCGTTGCCGCCTCAATGCGTATGAGTCCTTTTACTAGAGTTCATGGTGTTTTTGAATATCTAAGCAGAATGACTAATGCAGGAAAAGGGCACGGGATGCCGCTGGCTCTAGACAAAGTTTTTGCCTTGCCATTTTTTCCTTCTAAGCACTTTTTCGTGAAGGAGTTACTTGAAATTGAACAGGTTAGAGGAGAAAAGGACGGCATTTTCATGAAAGTTGCTGTTGCTGCTCATTCGGTTCTTGAGTTGAGTAAAGAAGCAAAAGCCAATCTAAACGTCTTCGGAAAGCCTGTTAAGAAACAAGGCTTCCTATGCAAATTTGTAAAATTACCCACGCAAAAATCCTATTTTCTTCACAGTCTGCATTGAATATTTCTTTTCTTTAGAGCTCACTATGCCAGGCTAGCGGTATGATTTTTGATTTCTTGAGTGTCTTATCTCGTGTCAACAGCGGCACCTTATGCACTATACTGGTTGCGGCAATGATTTCATCTGCAGGGTCGCTCTTAATATCGATGTGCATTAAGGCTCTTGCAATATCTACTGTTATTGGCCAAGTATGAATTCTAGATAGAATTTGAATAACTTCCTTATCGTCAATGCTAAGCTCTATGCGCTTTAACTTTGAAAGCATTGCAATTTCCCAAAGCACAATTCCAGAAATACTCCATTCATGCTCCGAAAGTAGCTTCTTTTCTTTCTTTGTTAGTTCTCCACTTAAGGCAAAAAGGAGTATGTGAGTATCAAGATTGAGCATTCCACTTCACTCCGGTAGAAAATGTGTCTCCTTTGATTTTGAGCTTGCCTTTAAGAACTCCAATCAAGTCACTTGATTGCTGAGTAACGCTAGTAAGTCTTGCCACAGGCTTGCCTCGTTTTGTTATCAACAGTCCCTCAGGATCCAGGCGATCTAATAACGCAAGACATTCTTCTTTGAATTTTGCCGCACTAATTATTTTCATAACTATATTATATGACTAGTCATATAATATGTCTATAATAAAGACCTCTCTCTCTCTCCTGGAAAATTTCGGCAAAATTCCTCAATTTGAGATCTTTATTAGGAGAGCCATTCTGTTACAATGCCTTAACCGCTAAGGAGCCTAAGCTGTGCAAGGTTCCTATGTCAAAGAGGGAGGGACGGCGAGATGAA
>JAAZON010000109.1 GCA_012797725.1 SAR324 cluster bacterium
CCTGAGTCGAAAGCTTGCAAAGGTTGCTATACCCTTTATTGTCAATCGCAAGGGCTGTTATATGAAAAGTTCCGCTCCCCCCCTGTTGACGAGAAGTTCTCTCAAATCGCGAGCCTGGTGTAACGTAGAGTTCACAACCAATGATAGGCTTAATTCCTATCTTTTGACCTGCAAGATAAAACTCCAATGCACCATGCAGATTACCATGATCAGTTATTGCGATTGCTGGCTGACCAAAGCGTTGAGCTTGTTCCAAGATATTAGGAATCTTATTAGCCCCATCGAGGAGACTGTATTGGGTGTGAAGATGCAAGTGAACAAACTGGCCCATGCTTCAAATAAATATCTTTCCTTAGTATAAGTTTCTTAAACAAAGTTACTATTGATCTTGTTTCATTGAAAGACGCCTAAAGAGCGATATGAAGAAAATTCTAAGACACCTATTTTTTTAAGTCATTGATTTAATGGACTTTGCCGATCGATTAGTCTAACACTTTCATTGAAAGTATTAGTTTTTGGTTTTCCATTTTTGCTTTTTTCCCTATTGACGAGAATTTAACTTTTTACTCAATTTAGCCCAACTTGAACAACATGGCAGCCCTGCTCGAACAAGCATCTACGGCAGTTTAGAACAACTCCGCCAGCATACATCGAGCCCCACCTCCTCCGAAACGTTCGATGGTGCTTATGTCAGAGTGAACGATACGTCCATATTTCTCTAGACATGCTATTTGTTTCTTCAATAAACCCTTATAAGCCTGCGTTGACATAACGATTAAGTGTTCTCCAAGATTATTCTGAAGCTCTAGCATATTCCCGCAAAAACGTGTCATCTGAGCCTTCGATATTTCAATAATTTCATGCCCTGTACTAACAAGACTCTCAACTAAAACTCTTCGTTCAAGTTCATTTTCGACTGTTTCCAGAGCTAGAACCGCCCATTTAAAACCCACCGTCAGCAGGACATTGGTGTGATAAACTGCCTGGCCTTGAAAATCCACTGCCGTGAATCTAACGGCTCTATAACCTAAGAGCATCTCAACTTCTTTCAAAACATCATCATTACTTCGCTGTGAGAGTGCACAATAAATTATTTTATTGCTTCTATCAAAAACTAAACTTCCCGTTCCCTCAAGAAAATTTCCTTTTGCTTCGTAATGAGACAAATCTACAAGATTTGGATATGTTTTTCTCAGTTCGGAGATTATATCTGAACGTTTTTCTCTACGCCTGCTCTCAAAGCGCACAGGATAGAGTATGAACATCCCATCTTCATGAGTGCTGAACCAATTATTTGGGAAAATTGAATCCGGTGTATTGTTGTCTACTATGTCCTGAAAGGATAATATTTCAATACCGTTGCACATCAAGAGCTTCTTAAAGCTTAGAAACTCTGCATGAGCAAGCTTTTGGATCTCTTCTTTCCTATGAATTGGATTTCGCTCCATGAAAAAATTATCTTCATAGGTTTCAGCATTTGAATGGAATGCCACGGGTTCAATCATTAGCACTCTTTTTGCCGCACACATATCATTCCCCTTCAAAATCGGAACTACAAGAAGAAGTATGCCATAGAGATATGAAAAGACACATTGTCAAAAATGAGCTCTCAGATCTAAGCTAATTCGATACTGTGAATTTTTTAAGGGTCTATGCTTTAAGTCTAATTTTTTTAATTTCTTTCCAGTTTTTAATAGAGAGCGATAAATAAAAATGAGTGAAAGAATTCGTACCATTATCATGGGGGCAGCAGGCAGAGATTTTCATAATTTTAATGTTGTCTTTAGAGACAACCCCATCTATGAGGTGGTTTGTTTTACTGCCACACAAATTCCCGACATACATGGGCGACTCTACCCTCCCGAACTTGCTGGCCAATATTATCCCAACGGAATACCCATATTCGATGAGACAAATTTGTCCGAGTTAATAAACAGACATCATGTCAAGGAAGTGATTTTTTCGTATTCGGATGTTTCATACAATTATGTCATGAGACGAGCTGCATTAGTCAGTTCTTGTGGAGCAAGCTTTAAGATTTTGAGTGCTCTGGAAACAATGCTTAAATCAAGAATCCCAGTAGTCTCGATCTGCGCGGTAAGAACCGGGTGCGGAAAAAGTCAAACTGCACGCAAAGCCGCAAAGATTCTCAAGCAAATGGGAAAACATGTGGTCACCATTCGTCATCCGATGCCATATGGAGACTTGCTCGCACAGAAAGTGCAGCGTTTCACAACCCTCCAAGATATGAAAGAAGCGAAATGTACAATAGAGGAAATGGAAGAATATGAGCCTTATATTGATGCTGGACTAATTATATATGCCGGGGTGGATTATGCTGAGATTCTTAAGAGAGCAGAAAGCGAAGCTGAAATAATACTCTGGGATGGTGGGAATA
>JAAZON010000110.1 GCA_012797725.1 SAR324 cluster bacterium
CCAGTCAAAAACGACCAAGAAAAACAGCTGGAGCTTTGGGAATGCTGGGACTATGAAGAAGATCAGCTTGTGGTTATTGCTAATGGTGAAGTGGTTATCAGAGATGACGAGAACCCTTACCTCGACGTTAATAACGGCCACATTTTTGTGGATCTTCCTGATATGTCACTCCTTTGGGAGTTTTGGGCAACTGGCCATGTTGAACCAGTTGAAAGCACCATCATGGAGATTGCCGACCTGCGCAACCAGAGAATGGATGATGTGGTGCTAATGCTCGACCCTGTAGTCAAAATTCGTAAAGATACGGGTATTACTAAGAATGACATTATCTTCTCCCCTGGAGCTGTTTGGGAACTACGAAAAATGGACGACGTAGTGATTGAGCGACCGCCTGACATCAGCCTCATGGGAGTTAATGAAGATAAGCTTCTGCGCGATGAAATCTCAAGAACATTAGCACTTGGTGAATATCTCCAGGGCCTACCGCAGTCTTCAAGCGAACCACTCGGTAAGGTTGCTATGCTTTTGGGTCAAAGCAACCTCAGGTTGAGCATGAACGCTCAGAATATATCCAATGCCTTGACCACTGTCGCAAATATTCTTATACAACTAAACCGAGAGTTTATCGGTTAAGATAAGCTGTACCGAATTGTTGGCAACATTGTCGATTTCAAAGAATTTAAGTCTGAAGATAAAAAGATTCAGGTTGATGCAGTAGTTGAAGTGGAGCCAGTTATTCCTCCAGATAAACAAGCTCGCCTTAACCAGATCCTGCTTCTGTACGATAAACTAATCGCACAGGACAAGCCGGATCCAAATAACGCAGAGGATATAAAACGCTGGCTAATCCGTAAGCGAGCACTACAAAAGATGATTTTAGAGGAACTCGACCTTGACCAATATGTCGACATCTTACTTGGTCCCGAAATAACACTAGCTCAGGAGAAGGCAGAGGAGGCATCTCCAAATGACGAGATTGTAACCCCTGTAGCGCCTTCTAACGACACTTTGCCACCTAAAGCGGGTAACTCACCACCTGTTGCCAATAAAAACAAAATACGAGAGCTTATAGGCAAGATTCCAGGCTTAGGTAAAATGCTTAATTCCTAGAGCACTTCGCTTTGATTTAATCTCATAAATTCATATAATAAAAGTAATGAAAGTAAGAAATGTAGGACTCCCAATAGTTTTCTTGATTTCCACCCTTATGATCTTGGTCGGAGTTTTTGTAGGCTATAGACTTGCCAGTGATCCAGTCCCTAGAAATTGTGCAGAACTAGGAGTAGCTTATCTGGAAATAGGGAAAAAGGAGCTGGGGATAATCGATTATGGCTCAGAACAATGGAAAAAGTTAGTAGATGATGAAACAAAGTTTACAAATGAATGTTACAAAAGCATGAATAAATGACATGGATAAAGCAACACTTTCACTCCAAACAATCTCCCTACTAATCAATTCAGGCGAATCAAAAAAAGCGCTCGAGAGACTTACTGAATTTGAAAGGGAGTACCCTGACGACAAAAACCTAATATTTTATAAACCTGGTTTTCTAATTGATATAGGTAATGATCTCAGAGAAGAAAAAATCATCAGAGAAGGTATCGGCCTTGGTGAAATGACATTATCAA
>JAAZON010000111.1 GCA_012797725.1 SAR324 cluster bacterium
AAGATCTGTCTGTTCCAGAAAATTCTTGTAGGGAATGGCATTACTTAAAAGTGGAAGCACACCCATGGCACTCATTTCCACGGCTTTTATGTCGCTTCTGCAGCGATTGTATGGGGTATCAAGGAGTGGAGCGATGCCTATATGGATTTCCTCCCAAAAGTGAAAATACTCTTCAACACTTCCCCAAGGCTTAAAAACAAGTTTTTCTTTTGGAAACTCCAGAAGAGAGGGGATAGTCTCATTCCCCATGACGTGAAGTTTGGTTCCAGGAATCTCCGCCAATACTGCTTTAATAACTGGCACGATAGAAAGAAAATCTGCCATATGCCCAAGTGAGCCACCCCAGCCGATGCTGATATAGGGTGTTTTTTTCTGTTGCAGGCTTTCATAGGAATCAGGAACCTTTGGGAGATGATTTTCAATGATGTAATAGCGCTGACTTATATGGGAAGAAAGCACGTCACGAAGACCCTCTCCTGTCACAATAATGCCATCGCTTATTTTCATTATGCGTTCGTAACGCTGCCAAAGGAGAGGAGACTGCCAGGCTTCAGCAACTGGAGACCAGGCTTGAACGTCATAAAAATTATCATTGTATTCTACGAGCGTTTTCTTTCCTAGGCGCCGGCGCTTTTCTATCAAGGGCAGTAAATCGATGTCATTAGATTGGTAAAGAATCAATAGATCTGCTGCTTCTCCCCACGTGAAGCGTTCTTTGGCTTGAGCATCTAGATTAATCACACGCCAGTTTGGAGCCTGGAAGGCAAGATCTCGCGCAGGCCATCGCATGCGATAATAACTGTCGCCAGTCTCGTTCATGAGAACTAGCTGCACAATAGTCTTGATGTTCTCTTTGCTCATCTTGAGAGATCCAGGCCCTTTGGGGCTGTTCATGGAATAAACCCGTCAGTTCCTATTCTATGAGCTTTCTGTATTGTGGCAATCGTATAAAAGCGCGTTAGGGCATCATTGGCGACGATGCCATTGTGCCCGCCAATATTAACGGAAAGAGCAGAGCTCCAAGAATCATGGATATCACAATGGAAACCACAACCATGACAATTAAGAACACTAATCTCTTTTCGGTTGGAACATTAACAATTGGTGTAATGCCCTGCCAGAGAACATAAATGCTGTAGAGCGAACATAAAAGGCTAAGAAGGTAAGCCAAGACGCTCATTGGAATAAGATAGAATATGCCTCCCAACCATGCTGGTGTCATTGAGAAGGCCACAAGCTTCATACATGTGGTTTGGTCATTGCTGCCACTGAAGCTTGGAGCGATGTATTTCATGATAAAGGAAGAAAGCCAGACTGAGGCCAGGGTTATAACATAAGAAACAATTGCTAATCCTAGTGGAAACCTACCATTATAGATGCCCTGAATTAATTGCCCTATAGCAGGAATTGCAGCCAGTATCAGTACGTATTTTTTATAGAGATCTACAATCGTGTAGTTCTCACCTTTAATCTCATCCCAGGCTTTTACTGGATCTTTTACAATACTTAGCGCTTTGTTGAACGCCCATTTGCACATGTATGTGCAAGAACAGGTTGTCTCTTTTTTGCAGCAAGATTGACTTTGTGAGTTATCTTTGTTTTCTTCGTTCATATTGAGAATCCTTAAAAAATCGCCACTGGAGGCAAAAAGACTTCATTAAAAGGCTGTCCAGTGCTTGAATTATGGGATACCAAGCTTCATTATGTTTTATCAACATAATAAAGCCAAGGAGAGAGGGTATTTTAACTAACGCCGTTTTAAAAACAAGGATAGTTTTGATCTAGGCTTAAATTTAGACTGCGCTTAAGAAATTGCTTGATGAACCTGAAAATTGCCATAGCCCAGATTCCTAGTACTCCCGGGCGTATTCGTGAGAATACGGAGCTTATAATATCAAAAATACGAATAGCAAAGAGCAAAAAGGCTAGCCTTGTGGTTTTTCCAGAACTTAGCATCCCTGGTTATCTGCTCATGGATCTTTGCTTTAATCAGAGCTTTCTCGACGAGCAGAGAAGCGCCATTGAGAGAATTGCTCTTGAGACGAATGGAATTGGAGTAATACTAGGATATGTCAGAGAGAGCTCAAATCAACGCCCTGGTGGAAGGCGCTCCCTCTATAATAGCGCTGCTTTTATAAATAATGGAAAGTTTGAGGGTTTTCAGGACAAAATACTTCTTCCTGATTATGATATTTTTGATGAACATCGCTATTTTCTCTCGGGTGAAGAGCCTCGAATTTTTTCGCTTAATGGAAAGAAAATTGGAATTGCCATATGTGAGGACCTTTGGCAAAAGGGCTACAAGCAAAATCCCCTTGCTGACTTGAAAGCCCTTGGGGCTGAACTATTGGTTAACATTTCGGCATCTCCATTTGAAATTGGGAAGTTTGAGGAACGTTATCGAGTGGTGTCAGATGCGGTGTCTTCCTATGGTTTGCCACTGGTTTATACAAACTTGATTGGCTCGTTTGATGGTTTTGATGGAGAAGTGGTTTTTGATGG
>JAAZON010000112.1 GCA_012797725.1 SAR324 cluster bacterium
CAACCAGGTTGAAATAGCAAAGAGCCAACTTCTACGAATTACTTGCCGGCAGGGAAATTTCATATTCTCGGATGGAGAGTGGAAGAAACTAGAGCATACAGGGAAAACACTCCGGGAGCATTATGGCAAACTCCCCTCAATTCTTTCATTAATCACAAAGGAGCAGTTTCAGACAATCACTGAAGAGGCAGATACCGCTGTCCTCATACAGGGAATTGCTGGTTCTGGAAAGACTACTGTTGCACTTCATAGGCTTTCATGGCTTTTACATGAAAACAACTCTGAACTGAAAGAAGAAGACTGCATAATTCTTGTTCTTAGCAAGTCTTTAAAAGCCTACATCCAAGATTCACTTCCCGCTCTCCAAATCTTCAATGTTCCCGTGGCGACGCTACAAGATTGGGCATTTGAAATAATTCGCAACATTCCCACAAAGAGACCAGATGTTGAATCATGGCAGCGGCCTGAAGAGCGATGCCCTGCTGGCATAGGTCGTTTGAAACGCTCTTTTGCCATGTTGAAAGCGCTCGAACTTTATGCACGAAAGCAAAGTGAAGAATTGTATAAATATCTTGCTCTAAAACTCCCATGGGATGCCCTTCCTAGTGGTATAAGAAGCATATTTGACAAGTACGTAGACATAAGAGTCGCTCCCGGATTACTGCTTGAAGAAGTTTCAGAATCTATCAGTCTTGCTAGTCAAAGAGTGGATTCATCGCATTCACGCTCCTCAGGTCTAAGCCAAGCAATGTGCATCATATCGGAACAAAGGGGCAAACTTGGTGATTTATGCGGAGATCTACTAGAGATTCTTTCTCACCCTAAACCCATTATTGAATTCGATGAAACAAAGCTTATCGATGAGGAGCTTGTTAGACAAGCCTACGAGCGCAGTTTGAGAAACTTCAGCCAGGGCTTTATCGATTCTCAAGATGACGCACTTCTTATTCGATTATTTCAGATGAAATTTGGAGGCCTGCCAACAAAGGAGGGGGGCGTGCGTCGTTATGGGCATGTAATTGTTGATGAAATTCAGGACTTAAGTCCTATTGACATAGAGAATGTTATTGGAGCTGTCTCGGATCTTAAAAAACTTACACTTGCAGGTGACATACAACAAAGAATAGACGATAGTGCGAATTTCCCTGGTTGGGAGAAACTTAAGGAAGATATGCTTTTTAAGGACTCTATCCCCCATTTTGTTACTTTAAACGTCAGTCATCGCTCCACGCTACCCATTATGCGACTTGCAGATCATGTTCAACGACAAAGACTAGTGAAAGAAGGACGGCATGGGCGAGTGCCAATATTCTTCAAGTGTCGTTCTGAATCTCAAGGTATAAAGTCAGCAATTAACTGGCTAAAAAAGGCTGAAGAAAAGTACCCTACCGCAATTACTGCGGTGATTTGCGCAGATGAAGAGCAGGCGCGTCAAATCTTCAAATACTTAAAACCATCATTTGGACACTCACTACGTCTAGGCACACAAGATTCTTTTTCTTTCGAAGAAGGAATACTTGTCACAGATATTAAGCAAGTCAAAGGCCTAGAATTTTGCAATGTCTTGATTTGGAACCCATCAAAGAACAAATTCCCAGACAATGAGATTAGCAGGAACATGCTTTATGTCGCAATTACAAGAGCGGAAGAAAATCTCTGTATTGTAAGCTGGCAAACCCCGTCTCTTCTCCTTCCAACTATGGGCTCTAAGCTGCTCCGCTGGGTCGATCTCACGTCTCCAGAGGAAGAGTAAATAGAAGGAAGGCCAAAAAAACAGAGTTAAAGATCTAAACTACTTGACCTAATAATCCAACGATCTGCTTCTTACTCGTAGCTCGCAGTAGTCGGAGTAGACGCTGGAACAACAGGTCGACAGAGTGGGTTATATGGATAAGAAGGATTATTAAAATATGGCCAGCAAGCTTCGCATTGTTTATTACACAAATTAGGATTTGCATTCCCTTCGCAACATCCCAGTGTCCCACCGAGGGAGTCACAATTTGCTTTCATCCAGGCGCATTCATTACCTCTTTCGCATGCTATACGATCCAAGCGATCAACTATTTTATTGCAATCTGTAGGATATGAGTCCTCAGCTTTCTTTTGAGCAGCAACTGCCACCGTTACGCAAAGGACAGCAAAGAGAAAAACAAAACCTAATTTCTTGATAGTCACAATTCCCCCATAAAAAAGATTACTAAAAAATAATTCGGAATTATCTAGTTATTACTTTAAGCTTTTTTTTCGTTAATCATTTAGAGGCAATTTATTTTCTGCGTATTTTCCGAAGCGATCTTCCATCACAACGTTGATGCTCCACATTTGATTTCCACAATCGTCATTAATACGCCCAAAATCAAAAAAGGTGCCACTTTTTCTCTCATAAAAACTTTGAGCTTCCACAAAGGTCATTAACTCAACGCTGTCTAGGCTCTCCATCCGATATCGAGAAAAATAGATTGACATGATAAGTGTATCTGATTCACTAATCCAAAGTTCAACAAGATAGGGGCGCCCATCACTACATAAGCCCCTTGCCCAGCCAATATCTTTATCTCCACTTTTCAACATCGATGTTCGTGAATCTCGAAGGCTAAAGTCTGGCTCTGGAAAGTACAGTTCTTCCTCATTGAGACTTCGATCTTGAAATGATGGACCAGTCATCTGAGTGTAACTTTCTAAATGCGAAAAGATCTAAACATTCCCCTTATAAGAAAAATAGGATATCAGAATATAGGAGCTATTCAAGTTTTGCATTAAATCGTTTTATTTTATAAAATCGATTTTCTCTGTGGGCAAGCTTAGCGTAAAGGTTGTGCCGTGTCCTATCTGAGACTCGACGCGAATGCTCCCGAAATGAAGCTCTATGATTCGTTGAACTACAGTAAGACCAACTCCAAGACCATCTGAGTCTCGCCTTCCTGCGCTACCTCGCCCGAAGAAGCGAAAGACATCTTTCAATTCATCTTGTTCAATTCCAGGGCCATTGTCTTGGATAATTATCTCTGCAAAACGTGCAATACTACGCTTCACAAAACCCGTGCATTGAATGTTAATGACAGTTTCTGCCTTATCATTATATTTTACCGCATTGCCTATAAGATTTATGAAAACACGACGAAGCAACTGATCATTTCCCCATATTGTTGGAAGATCTCCAATGATGAAATTAATGTCATGCATCTCATCGAAGTTCATGTCCTTTATAACCTCTTCAATAAGAGGTCCGATTACAACAGGTCCCATTGTGGCTGCTTTTGAACCAAGCTTAGCAAATTCATACATAGCCTGGACGATTTCCGTAAGCCTCTGAGACGATGAAAGGGCACGCTGTAAAACCGAGGCAAACTGCTCACTAATCTCGTTTCTATATCTGTCGAGAAGAAAGTCTAGTTTCATAACCACCCCGCCCAGTGGTCCTCTAATATCATGAGCCACAGTTGCACTGAATTCATCAAGTCTTCGGTTCTTTTCTTCCAATAAGATGTTAGCTTCTGTCAAACGTGCAATCAGTCTTGTGTTTTCCTCCTGGAGCTTCCGAATCCACATAATTCCTCTGACCACATGTGCAATCTCAGCCCTATAATTCTCGTGCTCCATGAAACATTTTTCGACACCGGCCTCATAAAGTTCTGAAATAAAGCCTGGGTTTGCTTCGCTTTCTATGAGGACCAAGGATGGAGAGTATTCTTTGACCTTTGCTGACTGAACCAGTTCTATGACTTTGGGTGCTACCAGCCTGTAGTCTACGATAGCAACATCGATTTCATCATTATTCAACAGGGCTTGGTAATCATCGATGTTTTTTGCTTTCAGAAACTGAGTTCCAGGCATTCTCTCGTTTATGACTTCAGCGATCTGAGAAATATCACTGTCATTGGTACTGAAGATCAGAACCCTGCCATTTTTAATGGCTATATCTACTTCGACACCTTCCATCATTTAACTCAGTTGTCTTAAACAGCCGCCCGCAAATAGTTTTTCAAACGAATTAATGCCCGTGAACGAATTTGAGAAGCACGAGATTCTGTAACACCCAAAATCTCCCCTATCTCTTTCAAATTGAGTTCCTCGTAAAAATAAAGACTAATAACAAGCCTTTCCTTTTCTGGTAGTCTGTCCAGAGCGCGGGCAATAAGTCCTACCTTTTCTGAACCCAATAACTTGTTGAGAGGATCTTGAGATTTGCTTGGCAACCAATCGTCTGCATGGAAGCGCTCTTCACCATGACCAAATCCAAGTTCTTCAAAACTTAACATTACAATACTACCTACTTCTCCAAGCATTTTTTGAAGCTCTTCCACGCTGAGTCCCAGCTCGGTTGCCACTTCCTCATCAGTAGCTGCACGGCCAAGTTTTTGCTCCATACGCTGGTATGCAAGCTCAATTCTATGAGATTTAAAGCGAAGGGAACGAGGCAACCAGTCCTGAGAACGAAAACTATCCAGGATAGCACCTCTAATTCTAAATTGTGCATATGTCGAAAAATTGGTTTCGTGTTTTGGATCGTATTTCTTCAAAGCATCAACGAGTCCAATTATGCCTGAATTAAGCATTTCGCGAAGATCCACGTCTTTAGGCAAACGGCCCGAGAGTCTATGCACCACTTTTTTAACTAGGGGAAGATAAGCCTTGATAAGCTCTTCCTTTTCTTGATCATCAACTTGTTTATAAGCTTCGACAGCCGAGCGTTTAGGCTTTACCACTGTTCATCTCCTCATTTGCACACAAAATTTTCAAGACAATGCGGCTGATAATTCCAATGACTATTATTGCAGCGCATGCTCTGTATGCGATGGTAATAGTCCTTGCTTCGCCCATAATTCCAGCACCTATTATCACTATTAAAGCTAAAAGTGACACGCCTGCTGTTAATTTGTGAATATATGCGAAGTTTACCTTCTTTTTAAGTTTCTTAACGGTCACTGCTCATTCCTGCATCAAGTAGTTGTTTGAAGAAAAACTGCATCCCTCCCTTGACCCTACTATTTATAAAGTCTTCATCGATCTGGCTACTTATCGCTCTAATACATCTGGCCGCTTCTGAACTTGGAAAGCACAGCATCAGCGACGTTTGACTCATGATTGCTTCATTTACAACATCTGAGCTCGCAATATAACCCAAATAATTCAGCTGCACGGGTAAAAATCTAGAAACACAGCGATATAACTTCTTGAAAGCTACAATTCCTTCTGAATCTGAGCTTACATCATTCGCAATTATCGACACCTTCCTTTCCCCGTAGCTCTGTGAAAGAATCTTAATTAGCGCATAAGCATCAGTCAGGGAGGTTGGCTCATTATTGATAATGCAAATCACCTCAGCAGCAGCACTGTTGAAGTACATGACATCTTGGCTAACCCCAGCTCGAGTATCTATCAGTAAATAATCATAAGAATTGCTTAATGACTCTACTGCATCCATCAATAGGAGCTTCTCATCGCTTCCCAAATCGCATATAGATTCAACGCCACTTGCTCCGGGAATTATTGAGATCCCTTCAGGTCCGGAAATAATTATCTCTTCGAGACTTTTGTTCCCATTTAGCAGGTCTTCAATAGTGTATGTTGGCTTAACTCCCAACATTATGTTTATGTTGGCAAGTCCTAAATCAGCATCTAAAACAAGAACGCTTCTTCCCATTTGCGCCAATGCAATTGCAGTGTTCAAAACAGTATGGGTTTTTCCAACACCACCTTTGCCACTGGTGAAACTAATTACCCGGGTAATACCAGCCATACTTCGTCTACTCCTTTTTGAGACCTCAATTGGAAAGGCTCTTTGCCTTTTATTAAATGTCTTTACTCCCTTAGATTTTGATTCTTTCATCACTTCCCAAGACTCAAGCTTTTTTGTAAAAAACATGCATTAAAACAACTAGTTACTCTGCGCTAATTACCCCTAAAGATTGCACTCTTGTGCTTGGAGCAATTTCGTTGTGACTAATCACTGCATAGCCAGGCACAAATCTGTCAACAAATCGCGAAAGAGCTGCTCTCAAATGGGATGGAGCAAGAATAAGAGGCGTCTGCCCCAATTCTGCAAAACGCTCTGAAGCGGAATTTAAGCGAGTAATTAACATTTGAGCCTGACTCGGTTCAAGCGCAAGATATGAGCCTTCATCAGAATGCTGCACAGCCTCGCTTAAAGATCTCTCAAGATTCGGAGTCAAACTGGTCAGTGGAAGTATACCTTCATTAGTAAGGAACTTCTCTGTTATCGTTCTTGCCAGTCTTTTCCTACAGAATTCTGCCAGTTGCTCTACATTCTTAACAGTAGGTGCCCAATCGGCCAGAGTTTCAAGCACAGTCTTTAAATCCCTAATGCTCACTTGTTCACGTAATAGATGCTGCAAAACTTGCTGCACTTGCCCTAAAGTTAATAAACCAGGAATCAATTCTTCCACTACTTTGGGATTATCTTTCATCACAGCATCAATCAGTTGCTGTGTTTCTTGCCTACCAAGCAATTCATGCATATTGCTTCGAATGAGTTCTGTAAGATGAGTTACCACAACAGTTGCAAGATCAACAACTGTATAGCCGGCATATTGAGCTCTTTCTTTATCGGCTTCGGTAATCCATATTGCATCCAGACCAAATGCCGGCTCTTTAGTTGGTATTCCATGTAACGGCTGAGTGACAGTACCAGGATCCATTGCAAGATAGTGATGACTCTTCAGTTCGCCCTTGCCTATGAGAGCCCCCCTTAGAAGCAAACGATATTCACATGGATTGATTCTAACATTGTCTCTTATGTGTATGGGTGAAACAATAAATCCATAGTCCATTGCAAATTGACGCCGTAGTGAACGAATCCGGTCAACAAGTTCACCACCTTCGACAAGTGAAACGAGTTCATATCCAACTTCTAATTCTAACGTATCAATTCCAAGCAGTCCCAGTACTTCTTCAGTACTTCCGGGTTTGGGCTTACCCGCATTCTCTTCTGATTCAGAAGTTTTCAACTTTAAGAGAGCTTTACTTGCCTCTAGTTTTTCGGACTTCTGCTTCATAAGCCCCATTGCGCCTGTTGCACCTCCAAGCAGCATGAAGGGCAAAAAGGGAAGCCCCGGAATCAGCGCAAGCCCAGCGCAAGTAGCCGACGTAAGGAAGAATGCTTTGCTGGATTTACTAAGTTGCCCGACGACTTCCAGACTCAAATCATCTCCTGTACCTGCCCTGGCTACTATCAACCCCGCTGATATTGAGATTATCAGAGCAGGAATCTGACTTACTAAACCGTCACCAACTGTTAATAAGGTATATATCTGGGCAGCTTGGCTCCAATCCATGTTCTTCTGAATTATCCCAATAAAGAAACCACCGACCACATTGATACCGAGAATCATGATACTGGCAATCGCGTCTCCACTAACAAACTTTGCAGCACCATCCATAGAACCATAAAATTCTGCCTCCTGAGCAAGCTCTTTCCTCCTTTCTCTTGCTTCAGCTTCTCCGATTATTCCGGTATTAAGATCAGAGTCAATCGCCATCTGCTTACCAGGCATGGCATCCAATGTGAAACGTGCTGCAACTTCTGCAATACGTCCAGAACCCTTTGTTACGACTTTCAAATTTACGATGCTAATGATGATAAAAATAACACAACCTACTACAAAGTTTCCGCCAACAACAAACTCACCAAAGGCCTGAATGATATGCCCAGCAGCAGAAGTACCCTCTTCTCCATGAAGTAGAATTAGACGTGCTGATGCAATACTCAGAGACAATCGGAAAAGAGTCGTGACTAAAAGCACAGCAGGATACGAAGAGAACTTAAGAGGCTTTTCAATTTGCAATGAAACAAAAAGTATAATCAGGGCAATGGTAATGTTAAGAGCAAGTGCAATATCCAAGAGCCAAGTCGGTATGGGGAAAAGCAATACTGTTAATATTGCTACCAATGCAACTGGTATTATGAAATTCTGCCATGCTTCTTTTTTAAGTGTTTTTACCGGTAATGCCATAACCTATCCTTGAGCATGTTGTTTCATATAACCCCATGGGTTCTTAAGCTTGTACACATAAGCCAAAACTTCCGCGACTGCCCTAAACAGTTCATATGGGATGCCCATCCCTACCTCCACTGAGGCGTAAAGCGCCCTTGCGAGCGACTTACGCTCAAGAATGGGAACTCCCGCTTCTTTTGCGATTTCTTTGATTTTTTGGGCCAGATGCCCCTTGCCCTTTGCTACGACCGTTGGTGCTTTCATTGTTTTCCGATCATACTTAAGGGCAACTGCATAATGCGTAGGATTTGTAACTACAACGTCAGCTTGAGGCACAGACTGCCTAATGCGTTGAATAATACGCTGCATCCCCTTGGCTTGAATTCTTCGCTTCGTTGTTTCATCCCCTTCCACTGCTTTCCTTTCATCTTTGATTTCATCTTTGGTCATCTTATTCTGGCGAAGCCACTGGTAGCGTGTCCAAAAAAAGTCAAATATGGCCATTGCTATCAATATGTAGAGGATTTTCCAGAATAGTGTTCTCATCATAGAACCAGTAAAGAACATCACTTGCTGAATGTTCATATCAATGAGATCGAGCATATGAACGGCTTGCTTCTTAAGAGCAAGATATGCAACTGGAAGGATTAGAGATAACTTAAGTATGGCTTTAAGAGTGTTCATTATACCCTGTATTGAGAACATGCGCCGGATTCCACTAATGGGATTAAGTTGCGTGAACCGTATGTCAATCCACTTCTCCTTTATGTTCCAATTGGTCTGTAGCATCACTATTAAACTGGTTGCCATTGCTACTGTGAATACAATAATCACCACAGGTGGAGCCATTAGCAGGAGAACTTGCTTCACCTTTGTCATTACATAGAGCGTAGTTAAAGGCTCAGTATCCTTGATGAGACTAAAAGCCCCCACAATAATTAGTTTAAAATTCGTAAACAACCAACCCCAGACAAGCTGCAACCCAAGGAAACCCGCCGTCAGTGATGCAACAAGAACAATTTCGTTTGAAACAGCAAGTGCTCCCTCCTTGCGAAGTTGTCCAAGCCGCTTATCTGTCGGCATCTCGGTACGTTCTTCTGGGGTTGAGTATTCAGCCATGTTTGTGTTGTCCTCTTGCGACTCCCCCTTATTTTTTTGGACGCTAAGCAGTCGGGATCTGGAGCCGCATGAGACTATTAGGCAAGCTCTGTGCCGTTAATACCAGAGCATTTAACCAATGAAATCAGCTAGTTATGCTGAGGTCTTGCCCATAGTGCTTTGTATTCATTGACCATTTGCGTCAAAAGGATGACGAGACTTGGAGTCTAAAGAGCTAAGCCTTTCAAAGAAATTCATTCGCTAAATTGTTTCGTTGTTTGAAGCCGCTCCCAGAAGCATTGGCACCCATGAGGGAGTTATCTCGGAGAATGGAGCAACACTGATATGTAGTTCTGTTCTTTCGTAACCTTGCAAATGTAGAAAAGCTTCAAACTTGCTTAGTCTTTGATTGACAAACTCTGCAATAGAATTGTTCTCAACACAAAGGTCAAGCAAAAACTCTCCGTCCCTAAAAAAAGCACGCGTTTGAATACGTCCAATTCCCTCAAAGTTCATATCAAACTCAAAACGCTTATACGCCTGCTTTTTCTCATGTTTAGAAGTCCCAGTCTCATCTTCCTCCACCTCACTATGCTTAGGATTTGGATAACTCAGTAATTCTAGCTGAGATGCAAAACCATGGACCAAGCTTGGGAAGAGCATGAGTGCTGGTTCACCTAACATATTCATCAGTGTGTTTACCCTGTCTAGAAACTCATGACCTTTCATAAGTTGCTCAATTGACGACACCAAATTTCGGAGCTCTAATGCCTTAGGATCAATCGGACGACTTTGTTCGCTTCTAAATTGTTGCTCTAATCTTGCGAGTCCTTCTTCTAGATCCCTTCGAGCGAAATTCTCATTTGAGGTTCTAGACTCTTTCATGGGCACTTCTTTGCACATCTGTTTTAGAAACTCTAAAAACTGTTTTTCCTCGTGGGAATTACCTGCAATTTGAGTTGGATCAATCAACCTAATTTCTTTCAGTAGTGAAAGGATTACCGGATCCTTAAGCAGCAAAAGTCTTTGTTCCTGCCGGTCAATATGCTGTAGCCCTGGCTTAAGCGCTTGCAGCAATTCCTGCTCTCTATATGCTCCTAATTCCCGCAAAATGCTTTCTTGAACTAATGATTTATCAACATTTTGGCTCTGAAGTGG
>JAAZON010000113.1 GCA_012797725.1 SAR324 cluster bacterium
CTGTTAAAACTGCTCGTATTAGGTGCAATCATGTCAGTAGATGTGGCTCTGGCATCAGAACCTTTTAGAACCGCTGCGTTTAACCTCCTTCCAAAAAAGACGATCAATACTGAAATATTAGGGACGAATGCATTTTGCAATGATCCCAGATTCGGAACCGTAAAAAACCAGCTCCTGGAAGTTAGAGATACACTAAAATTGAAGCATGTGAGAGTGCTCTTTGCTTGGAACGATCAAATACAGAGCTCTCCAACTTCCAAACAAAACTTCTCATTTTATGATGATATTGCACGCAACATCCCAGAGGGGGTTGATGCTATCGTAGTTTTAACTGGATTACCCTCATGGATGAAAGATCCTGCTAACTGGAGAGACGGAAACCCCCGTAAGACTTTCAATGATCTATGGATAAAAAGCGTTACGTCACGATATGCAAAAAACTCGAGAATAATTGGATACCAGATTTGGAATGAACCAAACGATAAAGGAAACCCTGACAATAAAGTTCTTAATTTCACAGATTACCCACAAAATTATGTTGAATTGTTAGCCTATTCGTACTCAACTATAAAAAAAGTAAATGCTTCGAAAAAGGTTCTGACTGCGGCTACTACTGCAATTAATCAAAACTTTCCTCGCTCAATCAACTACAACAGAAAAATGAAAGATGCAGGGGCTCTTAAATATGCAGATATTTGGAGTGTGCACTATTATGGGGAACAAATTGAAAATGTGTTGAGGTCGAAAGGTTTCCGTTCCTTCTCTCATGGATTTCCAAAACCCTTCTGGATCACAGAATCTGGGGAGAAGGGAACTAATAAGCAACTTAGTTATGGCCGCAGAATTTGGCCTTTTCTCACAAAATATGTACGGGGGATTGAACGTATTTATCAATATCAATTCACTGAGAATACCGAAGCCTCACAAACCTACGGCATGAGAAATTTAACTAAAGGCAAAGAGCTCTCAGATCTTTACATTTATTTAAGAGATCGATGACACATAGTGAAGTAGGGTTAAGATTGGATGCCTAAAAAGCATTCTCGGGCCTGAAAAATGCATTACCTCCTGGATTCGCTCACGCATCTCTTTAGAATAACAATGCACTTCGCAGTTTGAGCATGCTTTCTTTTTTTCTTTGAAGGGGCATGAGATTAGCTTTTTATGAGCATACTCTAGAAGCTCAAAACACTGTGGGCAGACAGCATCTCGGCTACGATGCTTTGCTCGGCAATATATCCTAATCATCAAAGCAACAGTTTGCTTCTCACGCTCGATTCGATGCATGTTTTGTCCTCTTTGGAAGCTGTTTGCGGAATTCTAAAAACATGAAAACAAGCTAATATTCTGGCAAAAAAAACAGTCAAAGGACAATCTTGTTTTAATAAAACCCAACCTATCTTTTACTTTTATAATGACGAGCCGAAAGTCTCTCCTTGAAGACATTTTTCTAGGAGTATCTCCTTGAAAAAGCACAGTTTTTCCTTCTTAATAGTTTGAGTGTCAGAAAGTTTTCGATACGAGGTGCTAGTTCATGCTAAGGTTTAAATCTTTTTTCCCCCTTTTTCTGATTACTGCTTTCGCGTTAGTTCTCCGTGTACTTTTTCTATCTCATGGATTTAGTTTTCACCCCGACGAACGCCATATTATAATGGTAACCGAAGGATTGAGACTTACAGATCTCAATCCAGGTTCTTTTGCCTACGGAAGTTTCCCTTTTTACCTTCTATGGGTTTCAAAGAATTTCCTTTCATTATTTTACTCATGGCTTGGAACCTACGATGGACTGTTTATAGTGGGACGAAGTTTATCTGTTTTTTTTGGATGTATCGCCGTAATTCTAACGTACCATCTTGGAAACCGCACCTACGAGCAACGACGAATAGGAATTCTGGCCGCAGGACTGCTTGCTTTTAATTTCTTTCACATACAAACATCTCGCTTCTTCACTGTTGATATTATTCTGACAACAATTGCACTTGCTACTCTGCTGGTGTTTATTCGCCTCGACCGGCCTTTCGGTTGGGTCTCTAATGTTCTAGCCGGCATTCTTTTAGGGCTCGCAATTGGCACAAAAGTTAGCGCTCTCTCTTTGATAATTCCACTCTATTACATGCTCTTTCTAAGAGACTGGCGGCGAGCTTATTCGAGTTGGCTCGAAATTTTTGTTCATACCACTTTGGCAATTCTAGTAGCTATTTCAGCTTTCTTCCTGGCAGATCCCTATACTTTTCTTGGAGGAAAGAGCTTAAGCGTACGGACAATTGGTTGGCTTGGATTTTCCACATTATGGATTTCAATAATTCTTTGTGCTTTTTGGCCACAAAAATGGGGAGGTGGGATAAAATTACATATCCTTGCTCAAATCGTTGCAGTTTCATTCTGTACTTTCCTCTTAGTCGAACCTTATGCCTATTTTGACTATGCAAGATACCTTGCACATACAAAGGAACAGTTAAGCCTGATAAAAGGACTTTGGTTTGCTCCTTATACCTGGCAATATGTTGGGACTTTGCCCTTCTTTTATCACCTAAAACAACTATTCTTCTACACAATTGGAATCCCAACTTCCCTTGCTGTTTTCACGGGCATATTGTTCGCTGCTTTCTCTCAAGGTCGAAGGTCTAATAGCAGAGAAGCCTTGATGCTATCTTGGCTTCTGCCTTATTTCATAATTATCGCAGCATATCAGGTTAAATTCCCCCGTTATCTTTTGCCTCTTTATCCTCTATTTATGATTTTTGCAGCTCGTCTCTTAGTGCTTTGCTATGAAAAACTCTGCAACTTATTGTCCTTCGATGGAAAGCAAGTCGTTGCGTCAATACCAATAATGATTGTCTTTATTTCCACCTGTCTTCACGGAATTTCACTATTAAGCATTAGCTCTGAGGAGCATACTTACGTTCGTGCCTCGAATTGGATTTACGACAATGTTCCTCCAGGCTCTCGTATTATGGGCCCACATTGGGACGATCGACTCCCACTCTCTCTGCCAGGGAAGAGTGCGGAAAGATATGATAGCGAAGGAAGAGACAACGAACTTGCATTTTATGAGCCTGATACCCCGAACAAGATCCAGAAAATAGTTGAGCAACTTGCAAAAGCTGATTACATTGCATTCGCAACACCCAGAATACAAGGATCCATTCCAAGACTAGAAGATCCCCTTCCAAAACAACTTCAAGAACAACCTTTCACAAAAACCTTGCTTCAAGTGCTTTATGCGGGGGAACTTGGTTATCGATTAGTTCACACATCGAAAATTGAGCCACATATCGGAAGTTTAAGCTTCAATGATGACTTAGCCGATGAGAGCCTTTCTGTTTATGACCACCCAAAAGCATCCATCTTTAAAAATGAAGGAAGATTATCTGCCGATGAAATCAAAAATAAAGTAATCCAGAATATCGATAAAAGCCACCTCCCATCAATGGACGAAATACTCTTAAGAAATTCTTCAGACACCCCTAAGGACTCCAATAACCAGTCTGCTTTCTTCCCAGTATTAAAGTGGTACATCCTAGTTTTCGTCCTTGGAGGAATTGGAACGTTTATTCTTTCTTCAATTATGCCTTCATTCCCTGCTATTTGTGCATCTCTTGGAAAAACATCGGGAATATTATTATTTGGTCTGCTTTCTTGGTATTTATCCTACACAACTTCATTTCGCCTCAACCAAGAATATCTGATTACTTTAATCATCGTCTTGCTTTTTATTCTCTTCTCTTCACTCGTTATAGCTGGTTCAAAGAATTTGAAATTTCTAAACTTAAAATTACTGAAAGAGTGCTTGATAGTTGAATGCTTATTTCTTGCAGGATTTCTGGCATTACTGATACTGCGTTCCTACCAACCAGAGATTTTCTGGGGTGAGAAACCAATGGATGCCACGTTTTTTAATTATTTTATAAGACTTGAAAACATGCCTCCAGTCGATCCCTGGGCCTCTGGGCGGCCTTTGCAGTATTATTATTTTGGAAGTTTTATAGTTGCTTTACTCCAAAAAATCGTAGGTCAATCCGCAGGAATTGGATTCAACATTTCCCTTGCAGTCATTGGAAGTCTTCACGTTATTGGACTCTATGGAATTATAAAAACTCTCAGTAAGAGCTCCCTCTTTGCTGTTCTTGGGGCCTTTTGCGTGGTGTTTCTCTCAAATCTTGACGTATTGAAACTTGTGGTATTTGACAAGATGAAGTTGGGATTTGACCTCTACTGGGCAAGCAGTCGAACTGTGCATAGCCCTGGAATTAACGAATATCCATTTTGGGCCCTTCTCTTTGGTGATTTGCATGCCCATCTAATCACCCTTCCCTTTACCTTACTTGTGCTTGGGATCCTGTGCGTTTTATTTTTACTCAAACATCCTCTTTGCACCTGGAGACATTATCCACTCAAAATGCTTTTAGGTCTCTGTCTTGGGAGCTTTTTCGTGCTTAATAGCTGGGATTTTCTGAGCTTTGGATTTCTGACAGGACTAGTTTTCTTATGGTATTGGGCTGGAGCATTGAAAGAGATGTGGGATGCCCACTCTCTGCGATGGGCTTTCCTTCTCATACTCGTCGATATCCTCATAGTAGGCGCTTGTGTTTTCTTGGGAGCAGGCCCGTTGTTCTTTGAGGCAGCTCAAAATATTTCTCCTCATTACGGGTTTGTTACTGGAGAGGAATTCAATAACGCTTGGCAGATTTTTAGAGTTTTTGGTCATTATAGTCCGTTCATATTGGGTGGGTGCCTAGTATTCGCAATTTCTTCTTTGAGAGAGAGAATAACTATTAGAAAAATATTTTTGGCGTTATTACTGGGATTTGTTCCTATTGCACTTGCACTTTGGAATGTCTTGACGCCAGATGTGAAGGTCGATTTAGCGGACATCCACTGGAAGATTTTCTTATTCTTTTCCCTGCTTCTTATTTTAAACTGCCTCGCCGTGCTTCAAGCTGGCATTTCTAAAGAGCTTAGTTTCGTTTTCCTGATAATTGCTGCAGCCTCTATTATCCTTTGCGTAGTTGAACTTCATTTTCTTATGGATAGAGCAAATACCCTTTTCAAGTTCTATCATGCTTTATGGACGCTCTTTGGAATTGCAGCAATAGTCTCTCTTTCTCTGTTGTATAGATACTTTTTGGATAAAGAATGTCCCATTCTCGAGAGAAGTATCGCTGCTATCAGCATTATGGCCGGGGTATGTTTGTTCGCGCTGGCATTCACTGCATCGATTGTAAACTTAGTAAGCCTTCTTCCATTTCAGCGAATAGAAGGGTTTGCAGATTTAAGACCGACACTGGATGGACAGGCTTATTTAAAATCATTGGACGGTGATGAATATAAAATGATTGAGTGGTTCAACACAAAAGTTAAAGGAACTCCGATCCTTCTCGAAGCCATTGGGCAATCATATGGCCCCTTCACGCGTGTGGCCATGCATACGGGCCTCCCTGTAGTGCTGGGATGGGAGTACCACGTCTCACAACGTGGCACACACATTGATAGCATAAGGGAGAGAGCGTTAGATATTAAACAAGTTTATCGAAGTCCCGATCCCTGGCTGGCAAGGCGAATAATTGAAAAATATGGGGCTTCTTACATAGTTGTTGGCAATTTGGAGAGAAGAGAGCTTGCTCAATATCCATTAGGACTAGCAAAATTCGAGAACAACCCCGATATTTTCATAAAGGTCTTCGAATCGGGGCCTGTTAGTGTGTATAGTGTCAATAAATAACTAAACATCAACAAACCGTTTGTCTGAGAATTGTCTATGGAAATACTACTTTTGGTTATTCCTATTGCAGCCATCTCACTTTACTTGAGACTTCGCGTATTTGAAAGCACGTTCGCAGTATTACTAGGCGTACCCATTTTAGCATTTCCTCTCGGGTTGCTATTACCACTTAATTGGCTGACTTATACTATTAGCATAGTAATTTTAATGATCATTGCTTATTACCTTCAAAGCGAGAGGGTTAATAACGATAAGCTGTATTCTTGGAAAGAGGAAGCAGAGCCCGTTCTTATTTTTCTTCTGGTCTTTATGGGTTGCTTTTATTTCTGTAACAAGTGGCCAGATTTCATTGCTATAGGGGAACGGCTTCGGGACTATGCAATTTTATCTTCAGTATTAAAGTCCCCAGTAGACGTTCAAGAACCCTGGTTGGCTGGATTTCCTCTGAATTACTATGTTTACTGGTATCGCTTTGGTAACTTTCTCCACGAAGTATTGGACATGCCTGTTTGGAGGCTTTATGCTGCCTTGCAGTCATTTACTTACGCACTTTATTGCAGCTCCATTTATTTCATCTTCAGACGCATTTTGAAGTTTGGCTGGACCAATGCAGTCTTTTGCATGCTTCTAATCGGCTTTGGCTCCAACATTGAAGGCATCTGGTCATTCTTCCAAAACGATACGAACTGGTGGGGACCTTCCAGAGTTATTAAGGGAGCAATTAATGAATTCCCGGTTTGGTCCTTTCTTTTGGGAGATCTTCATCCTCATTACATTAACCTACCTGCGGTTGCCTTCTTTTTCGTTCTTTTAATTCCAGCACTTAATGGGAC
>JAAZON010000114.1 GCA_012797725.1 SAR324 cluster bacterium
CATATGCCACACATCTAATGCATGCGGCGATGCCAAACTCGCCCCACCGGCATTGAGGCTGGTTTCTAAGTCATGCAGAAAGAATAGGATGCTTTTCTAGCCGACCCAATTCTCCCGGGTCGGCTTTTTTCTTAAATCATTACCAATCTCTTGATCTTAATTGCATCAGATAAGACAATTACTCCATTGAGTGTAACCATGCAAATATCAGGATGCATAAAAATAGCCTTAATCACTGTGCTTTTATGTTTACAGGCTCAAATTGCATCAGCAGCCACTGAAATTCAATGGCTGGATTTGGGAGAAGATCTTCAGACAACAGAATTGGCAGATTCTGTCTCAAGCGGCATATTTCAAGCTCGCTTCATATTTGTGCGTTCCTCTCTAAAACGTTATTCATTAAGCGTCATACGTGCGGAGGATTTCGGGCGAAAACGAGCAAATGTTGAAACCCTTTGCAATCTTGCGAAAGGGAGTGCCTGTATAAATGCCAATTTTTTTGATGAGAAAGGAGATCCTTTGGGCCTCGTGGTGAACAAGGCTAATGTCTATCGGAAGATGCATTGGGGTGGAAAGACATTAAATGGAGTTTTTCTCTCAACTCGCTCAGGTCCAATAATAACAAATCGAGCTGAAGCTCCCATCTCTATTGCTCTTGATGCAATTCAAGCAGGTCCCATACTTATTGAAAATTCAAAAATTGTGGAAGGGATAAGGGAGTCGTCCCCAGCTTCACGACGCTCAGGTATATGTATAAACAGATCTGGAGACTTACTCTTCTTCATAGCCACAGCAAACTTTTCAAAAATTCCAATTGAAGCTGTTCAAGCAATTTTGAAAAGGCCTGGTATTGATTGCGTAAGCGCTCTCAACCTCGATGGAGGTGGCTCAGCCCAGCTTTTTGTCAATCCAAATGTTGGCAACATTATGTCGAGCTATGAGACTTTATACATCGTTGGCCGTGATGAAGTGCCGGTGGTGTTGTGCTTAAGATTGAATTAGGCCTAAGACCAGATTATCTTCATCTTAGTTGTTGCTATAAGTTATTGAAATAAAAAGAATTATTAATGTTTGATTAGACTTTGAATTCGAGTTATTTTAAACAAATTGAACTAAACTAAAGCTTCTCGTTCGAGCAACGATTTTTCACCTTGTCTGATTTACACATTAATTGGCCTTATATTTTTTAGGATGTTGAAGGTTTTCACAAGATGGAAAGTGAATCTATTAAATAATTTAGCAGATTGACAGCAGCTCGTTGGGACTTTAATTTAATTGCAGTTTTACTTTTTTACTGTATCAGATTGAGGTTCACCATGTCGGTTCATTATCTAGACCGCGAGTTTACAGCGAAACAGGTACAAAGCATTCTTCGCTCGCTCTCTGGTGGTCAAG
Organism: SAR324 cluster bacterium; assembly: GCA_012797725.1. The sequence goes on from JAAZON010000114.1 coordinate 1,396, forward strand.
AAAAAATAGGTTTAGCTCTCTTAAATTATTATGCCAGAACTAATTTAGTACCCTGCACAGGAAAGGACAAGTGCAGGGGCCGAAATAAATATTGTTATTCCGATCTCATACTTCTTTGCTGGCTTTTCCGGATGAAAAAAGAAGGCCTGCCAGTGAATAGATTCCGAAGAGGCATAGACTATTTACGAAAAAAAATTCCACGTATTTGTAAGGATCCAAGTGACATAGTACTAGTCACCGATGGCAAACAGCTCTTTTTAAAAGATCGGGTTCAGGAAAAGGGCCAAATTGCAGAAGTGCTTACAGGAAGAAAGGCAGGACAATACGTGTGGGCATACGCCATTGGTTCTTTGATCGAAGAAGTTGAGAGAATCATTGACGGCCTTGAAGAAAAAGAAGACACTCGAGTAGCTGCTTGAAATCAAATAGTGGCTTCAAAGTCCCTCAAGCGCAATTTAAGCAATTTCGCCTGGAAATGTTTTTATGAGCAAGTTAGATACTATTAAGCAGATCTTTGGGCTTTTGATAGAAAAGAAAGCCTGGTGGCTAATCCCCATGGTGGTGGTATTTTTGCTTTTAGGTCTATTAATCGTGCTGACTCAAGGCTCTGCTCTCTCGCCCTTCATATATACGTTGTTTTAATACTCATTGCGTTTAAGCAAAGTTGGGACAGCGAGAAGGTTAAGAGTTTTGTGGACAAGAAAGCGACAAATAAACTTAATAAAGAATACGAGAACAAAGACTTTTTTGGAGAAAGTGACGAATCCACTTCTTATACTTTCGTACCGGTTGAAGCTTTTCATGAAGTCGAAGAGGCTGGGGATAGAAATAGTCTCGAAGTAAATTTGCTCATTCATGCTGAAAATAGCCACGTCATGTCAGCTTTGAAAAGGGATTATGGTGGCAAGATTGATTTAATTTACCTTGATCCGCCATTTGATATTGGCTCAGACATTAGCATCGACCTTTCTTTCGGAGAACATTCATCAAAATCCGCTCCAAAATCAAACCTGTTTCGGGCTATCGCGTACGGCGACCACTGGAAAGAGGGAAGTGAATCATATTTGGAAATGCTCCAAACGAGGCTTTTGCTATGCAAAGAGCTTCTCTCAGAGCGTGGATCGCTTTACTTGCATTGTGATTATCGTAGCACTGCTTATATGCGCTTAATCCTTGAAGAGATATTTGGAAAGAAGAATTATATCAATGAATGCATATGGCATTATAAGACTGGTGGAATGCCTGAGAAGCTCGGATATGGCAGGAAGCATGATACTATTCATTTTGTAGTGAAAGATCCGAATAAAGCAATTTGGCATCCTCAGAAAGAAAAATCCTACTTGGGCCATAAATATGGTTTCAAAAATATAGAGATCGAGAAGGATGAACGCGGACATTACACATGGACGAATTTAAGGGATGTTTGGATCATCCCAGCCTTGCGAGGTAATCAGCCAGAAAAGGTCGACTATCCAACTCAGAAACCAGAAGCCTTGCTAGAACGAATAATCCTAGCATCCTCTGATAAAGACAGTATAGTTGCTGACTTTTTTTGCGGGAGTGGCACCACTGGAGTTGTCGCCGAGCGTTTAGGTCGACGCTGGATTATGTGCGATCAGGGGGACTTGGCAATACATACGTGCAGGAAGAGACTTCTCGAACTTCATTCAGAAGTGAAAAACAAGAATGCAACAGCAAGGCATTTTCTTATTTTGGAAGCACAAGAAGATGAAACCTCTGGCAATCTTAGCAAGTTATATACTGACTATAAGGAATCCTACATAGAAAAAGTATTTGAAGTGATTGGCGCTTCCAGGGAGGAAACAGGTCTTTTTCAGGGTAGACTTAAGGGCAACCCTTGTTATCTTGTAGATCTAGAGAAGAATGCAACAAAAGAACTTGTCCTAAAACTTGAACAATCCCTTTCTGAAATGGGAGAAGAAACCGGCTGGTGCATAAGCTTCAATTTCGATGAAAAGCTCACTCAAGAATTTACACGAAATCAAGCTATCAGGCTTATTCAAGTTCCCAAGGAATTCTTTCAACAAGGCAGGAAAAGTGCTCCTGTATTTTATGAGATTCCTCTCTGCAAATTTGAAGTCCTTCATCAGCTCGACGATTCTTATGACGTACATATAATTGACTATGTTCCTGCTGCGACAATTAATGGAAACAATCGCAATGACAATCTAAAACAAAATCCATCAGATTTTATCGACATGTGGGCCATTGATTTTGATTATATACCAGGTAAACATTTTCATTATGACTGGTGCGATTTTAGAAGCCGAGGAAAGCGAAGTCTTGAACTGAGCAGCAGCGCTCATTGGAAATATTCACAAGCTGGTATTTTCACCATAGCCGCAAAGATTGTCGATGTGAGTGGGGTAGAAACAGTCTCACTTCAACAGATAAAAATAAACGGCTAAGTATTCTTCATGAATCAATAGTATATATATTGCGTGCGTTCCTATACCATCCCCTTCTCTGCATACCTCGGCCAACTAACCATTTGTTACCTGAGTATTGAAAGAGAGACCAGGTTGGTTCAGCCACCGGGGTTTGCCCCTCTCGACAGACAAGAACCAGGCTCCGGACATCTATTGCTCCGTGAATGTCAAGATAGTCAACCACGGTTTTTAGAGTGCTGCCCCGATCTCTTATGTCATCCACCAGTAAAATAGCCTTACCTTCAGGATCAAAAGACAAATATTCCAACGATACATCCTCAAGCTGCCTATTTGGCTCGCCTTCTTGATATGCGTGAGTTCTAATAAATCCATAGGCCATGTTTAAGGGCAGAAAGGGCTTTAAGTCAGAAAGCAAAAAATCTCCCCCGCATAAGATTGGACATGCAACAACGTGATGCCCATGTCTCTGGTGTTCGTTTATCCAGAGGCAGATTTCCTTAGCAATAAAGCCTATCTTCATGTCAATCTCATGAGCCGTATACAATAGATTGAAATCCTCAGGAACTTCTTCGCTAATACCGTCACATTGCTTCATGTGGACCTCAAAGTCCTTTATTTATAACAAAAGCAAAAATACCAATAACAACGAAAGTGAACCAAGCACCAAAACCGTCGTCCAACCGACAAGATTATTGAATTTCTTATTTGTATAAGAACCCATTATCTCTTCGTTATTAATTAAAACGATCATGAAAAGAAGGACTACAGGGAGTAAAAGGCCATTAAGGATTTGTGACCATAGTGTAATCCTGATAAGTGGTGCATTGGGCAGAAGCACGATGCAGGCTGAAATAAGAAGGATTGAAGAGTAAAGCGCATAAAATTGCGGAGCCTCTTTTACTGTTTTATCTATACCCGCTTCAAAGCCAAATGCCTGACAGACATAAAATGCTGAAGCAACCGGAAGGATGGTAGCTGAAAATATTGAGGCGATAAGAAGTCCAAAGGCAAATACAGCCG
>JAAZON010000008.1 GCA_012797725.1 SAR324 cluster bacterium
CTCGGGGAATGCTGTCTCTGGTAATGACTCAGAGGAGTTGGTTCCTGGTGCGGATGCTTTTCTTGTAGAGCCTTTCTCAGTAGAGGCGGTTCAAAAGATTTATAATCTTGCGGTGGAAGTGAGAAGTCAAAGAATTGCAGCTAGGCAGAAAAGCAAAATTCAAGTCCTAATTCGTGAGGCGATTCAGGATATCGATTCTTTTGGTAGGAATGAAATTAAAGGCCTCGAGGATGCTTCTTTGTTGAAATTGGAGAAGCTAAAGAGAGATATAAAAGATGTAGCTGATGGACACGAGAGTTTATACTTTGATGTTTTGGAGGAAATATTTCTACAGATTAAAAGACCTCGTATCCCCTCGGCCATAGAAGAACCGAGTTCAAGATTCAAAAAATTTAGTCAGATTCGCCAAGATCTCGGCGCAAAAATGCGCTGGAGAACCATCAGAAAAAATAGTAAATGCTAATGATAGGTGCCATTGCGCAGGGCATTGCCTCTTAGCATTGGCCATGCTGCGCTATAAGGTGGAAGGCCTGCTGGATCACTTTGGAGAAGGCCTGAGAAATTTGTCCACCCAAAGAGATAAGAGCCGGCCGCAACCAGATCGAGAACTCCATCATTATTCAGATCGCCTATAGCAGGGCTGTTCTTTAATGATGAACTTGTGGAAATGACAAAGGGATTATCTTCACAGCTTGAAGACTGGCAGGTCAGGGCTCTTCCATCAAAGCCATTGTGGACAGATATACCTCGGCCAGTTGCAACTATCACTTCCATTGATCCATTGCCATCAAGATCTGCAATTGTCGGCCCAATATATGTGCCCATATATGATTCATTAGTGCCAGCGGTGCGAGGAATCACAGACCACATTGGCTCACTTGTTTCGGCTTTCCACGCAATTAATCTGCCTTTTCCGTCCCCGCCGAGGGTTGTTGTTCCATTCACGCTAGCTACTATCTCAAGCTGACCATCTGAATCAATATCACCGACAGCTGGCGAACTGCTAAAACACGTTGGGGCGGTTAATGTTTTTAAACATTTTCCACTTTCAGCAGCGAGAATTTTGATCCACCGTCCACGCGTTTTTGCCTCATTTTTTGGAAAAAAGCACCCTGATGTGACGATTATTTCATTACCCTTATGGCTTGCTAAGACATCAGCCACAACAGGAGAACCTTGTATTACCTGATCAAACCATTTCCCCCAAAGCATAGATTTGGAATCTCTAAAATTAACTCGCTTTAGTTTCCTTGACTTGGTGCTCAGGGCATAAACATAGCCTCCATCATAGGTTGGGGGATTAAGTTTTAAGTTCTGTGAAATGTCGGTGCCAATAATCAACTCGAGTTTTCCATCTCCATTGAGATCGGCAAAGGCTGGCGAAGAAAAAACCGTATCTGCCGCTATGTAATACCAGCGAAGAGAACCGTTCGAATTAAGCAGATAAACATGTCTATCAAAAGATCCAAAAGCAATTTCAATATTTCCGTCGCCGTCCACATCAGCAAGTGCTGGAGTTGAGATTACTCCATAGAGCATGGCCCATTCACTCGCCTTCTTATCGAAGGCTTTGGTGCTGAAACGCCAGGCTTGTTTTCCATCAATTCCTTTAATCACAATTACACCACCATCGCATTTTTCTGAGGTGAGACCACCATAAGTAACAACAACATATGGAACGCCATTGCCATACAACTCAGTAACTGCGGGAGATGACATTATTGGTGGTTGAGTAGAGCAGCTTGAATCACTTATTTGGAAGTCCCATAGAGTACTGCCATCTGCTTTCCGAGCATGAACTTTTCTGTCGCTTCCTATTACTACGACTTCAAGGCCGTTGCCTACGTTCCCATCAACATCTGCAACGACAGGTGAGCTGTATATCACTCTCTTCCCACCAAGAGATAAGCCTGCTTCTTGGCTGCTATCGAAGTTATTGGCATGTGCCCAGCCAGGCAAAGGAGGAGGGCCATAATAGCTTTGGCCCAGACTTTTGTCTACTGAAAGAAACAGTAAGTTTAGGTTGATGAGTAGTGCAAATATTAGACTTCGCATAAAAATACTAAATTGAACATGATTTAAATCGGAATGTCTTAGCTTAAACATTAGGCTGCAAACCGTTTTTATTGATAATCAATTAGGGTCTTGCTGTACTTGAAGAACTCTAAAGGCTTACATTGTATAGATTAATCTCTTATCACAAGGTGCTTTGTTTAGGGCACGGCGTCAAAGTTTTCCTGAGAAAGACTCATCGTTTCCATAACTTGGTCAAACTCCTTTGGGTATGAGCTTAGCACCTCGCAGCCCTTTTTAGTAACGTGCACAATGTCTTCGATCCTCACACCACAAGGAGGGACTTTCCCCGTACGCTTTCTAAAATAAAGTCCAGGTTCTACTGAAATCACCATCCCTTCTTCAAGAACAGCCTCATTGTTACCTCGTAGATTTCCAACATCATGGACATCAAGACCCAAGGTGTGACTAATACTATGCGGGAAATATTCCAAGAAGGCTTTGTCCTGAAAACATTTGGAGGCTTTCCCTTTCAAGATACCAATTGACAGCAATCCATCGCAAAGAACTTTGGCAGCCGCATCGTAAATCGCTTGCACCTTCACACCATGTTTAACTCTCTTTATGGCCTCTTTCTGTGCTTCTAGAACTATGCCATAGACATCCGCTTGAATGCCCTCAAAATAACCTGAAACCGGAAAGACTCGAGTAAGATCGGAAGCATAACACTGGTATTCTGCGCCGCAATCAATCAGCATTAATTCCCCTTTCTTTGCAGTCCGGTTGCATTTGTCGTAGTGGAGAAAGGCCGCGTTTGGGCCACTACCTACTATTGTGGGAAAGGCATTTTCACCACCAAAGACCCTGAACCAATAATCAATTGTTGCTTGAATGAATCTTTCGGGCACATCGGGGGCAATATAAGGGAGAGCCTCATCAAGTGCTGCCGACGTAATTGATGAAGCCTTCTTGATTAGATTAATTTCATCTTTGTCTTTATAGATACGAAGGGGAAGCATAAGGTTTTCTATGTTTTCAAAACATGAAGGCAGGGCTCCCTTTTGAAAAACAGGAATCTTCATTAGATCTTTTGCGATTCTAAAACTTAAACTTCCCTTCAAATTTTGGAAATAGAGCTTATCAACACCCCTTAGGCGAGTTGTTATTTCCTCTCTTGGATCGTCTGTCACTAAAAGATTTGCCCCAATGTTCTTAGCAATTTTTTTGATGTCTTCTGTCTCGCCTTCCCAGACTATCCGTTTGGGATCTGTCTTTGGTGCAAAGAGTAGAGGAGCCTTCTCTTTGCTTGACACAAGCAGACTTAAATCTCTTTCGGAGCTGCCGCAAAGATAATAAAAGTCGCTGTTTTGTCTATATGGGTATATGCTATCTCGGTTCCTCAGGGGCAGCGGGGCACTGCTTAAAATAAGGGCGCCGTTTGACTCTTTTAATTTCTTCTCAAGCTTTGCTATTCTCTTTCTGTAAATATGATTCATGGAATTGCCTCTTATAACTTTTTCGCCTTCTTTGGGGCTTCAATGATGTTTATTTCTTTTGAGGAACA
>JAAZON010000115.1 GCA_012797725.1 SAR324 cluster bacterium
TCAACAAAATAGCTAACATCCCCGGGATGTTCCATTAAGAGCCTACCTGGAAGATTCAAATTAGAATCATTGCCTTCTATGACTTTCTTAATGATATCGGCTTTCGCTTTTCCCTTTGCAATCACAATAACCCTCCTTGCTGCCATTATGAGCTTGGGCGTAATAGTTACCCTGAAATTTCCATCCCATGGCTGAGGAACAACCTCAAAAAGCGAAGAAGATTCTGAAAAAGTCTTTGAACCAGGAAATATGCTCGCAATATGGCCGTCACTACCTATTCCGAGCAGTATGATATCAAAGACCGGAACCCCGCTAGAATCCAATGAAAGATTAGCGCGGATCAATTCTGAATATTTCCTTGCTGCTTCTTCGGGTGATTTCATGGAGGTATCTACTTGATAAACTGACCACCCATTGGAGGGTATTCTTGCAAGCAAAGTTTCTTGAATCATCTTAAAATTGCTCTGAGCATCGCTTGCCGGAACCCATCTTTCGTCACTCAAGAAAAGTTTTAGCTTTGGCCAATTTATTTCATTCACTCTTGGAGGATGCGAAAGAAGACGATATGTTTCTGCCGGTGTGCTTCCTCCTGCAAGGGCGATAGTGCAAAATTCCTGCTCGGTCTCGATGTCTTGAATCGAAGCTACCAATTCATCGGCTACTACGCCAGCAAACAAGCGGGATTCTATCACTTCAACGGAAAATGGCATAACATTACCTTTAAGCTACTTTCGCTGACCTCTCGGCTGAGCGGCTATTAACAACCGACTACCTCCTCAAATGTATAGTGGAATCAATACCTTTTCAAGCTTTCTTTTTTTCGGGCTATTGATTGAAGAAGTTCATCATAAGAATCCGCAAATAGCTTAACCCCATTCTCCTGCAACTGATCAAGAAGATTCGAGAAATTAATCCCCTTAGCCGAGAGAGAGGCGATGAGAGAGGATGCCGCGTCCAGATCTTCTGTAATCCGAGGTTTGATTGAAGCCTTCTCCAACAACTTGTCCAGTGTCTGAGGTGGCAAAGTGTTAACCGTATCTTTACCAACTAGATTCTCCACATAAAGCAGAGGATTATATGCGGGATTCTTAACACCGGTGCTTGCCCATAGAGGCCTTTGAAGCTTTGCACCTTCTTTCTTTAAATCTAAGAATTGTGAAGTTCCAAAGATATCAAGGAAACTCGCATAGGCAATTTTTGAGTTTGCTATTCCCAGTTTTCCAAGATAGGGCTTTGAATCCCTGTCAAGCAACTTCCCTTGAACTTGCATGGATTTCCAGGTGTCTTCGAATAATGAGTCCACTCGAGATACAAAAAAACTTGCTACGGAACTAACAAACTTCAAAGTCTCTCCATTTCGTGACCTAGATCTAAGTGCTCGTAAATAGGCATGCGCAACCAACTCATATGTTTGCACAGAGAAAATTAGTGTAACATTGACATTGATTCCATTCGACAAAAGCGTTTCAATTGCTGGAAGCCCCTCCTCCGTTGCAGGAACTTTTATCATTATATTTGAACGTCCCAACTTTCGCCAAAGTTTTTCTGCTGCCTTAACGGTACCCTCCGTGTCTCTTGCAAGGTGCGGTGAAACCTCAATGCTTGCATACCCATCTTCTCCTGAACTTGCTTCAAACACAGGTCTCAGTAAATCAGCCGCGGCAGCAACATCTTTAATCATCAACTCTTCACAAATAGCTTCCGTTGAGAGCCCTTTTGTCGCCAATTCCAAAATTTCAGTGTCATAATGATTCGTATCGGCAATTGCTTTTTTAAAAATAGTTGGATTACTGGTAAGTCCACTAACTCCTAGCTGGATATAAGAACTCAATTTCCCAGATACCAGGACATCTCTTGAGAGGTTGTCGTACCAAATGGATTGTCCAATCTTATTTAACGCTGATATGTAGGAATTCTTCTCCATAGAGCCAAGCTCCCAAACTATGATTTTCGGATTTGAGGTACGTCTAAGGGCCCGGGAAAACTAAGCACATTACGTCTTCGGTTCCTGTAAAATTGCCAAGAAGCAAGAAGACAGTGCATCGCATATGGAATACCATTTACATGACAGATTTCATCTCCATAGTAAGTTGGAATGGGCAGCTCAACGATGCGCATATTGCGCTCAGCCATTGATAGAATGATTTGAGTGTCAAAGTGCCAGGAGTTACTGAAAGATTCAAAAGGGATCTTCTTAAGAGCGTCAACCAAGTAGAGACGGTATCCTGAATGATATTCACTCAAGTTTAGACCCGACATTCTATTCTGTAGTGTTGTTAAAATCCGATTTCCTAGATATTTATACAACGGCATTCCGCCTTGCAGCGCTTTCCCCTTTTCTGCCATGCGAGATCCAAAGACCATATCAGCTTCGTTTTTGATAAGTGGCTCCAAAAGCTTCGGCAACACTTCTGGGGCATATTGACCATCTCCATGTAACAAAGCAACAATATCCAGCCCCTTCTCTATTGCGTATCTGTAGCCCACCTTTTGATTGCCACCATATCCTTGATTTTGTTCATTCCTATGGACGGAAAGCCGATCCAACTTCTGCTCGTATTTATAACCAAGCGCAGCGTAGTAGGTATTGTCCTTGCTACAATCATCTACCACAAATATTTCTTCCACATTCTGAAAAATATCTTTTGGAATACGATTTAGAGTTTGAACAAGATGATTAACAGCATTATAAGCAATGACAAAAACGCCGATCTTTGGATGGGAAGACATGTTATTCTAAATCCAGGCTGTTATAAAACTAAAATATCTCAGATTATTTCATTTGTTTCAAGCAAGCACCCAACTAAATCATAGCCCAAAACACCGCTAATCTGAACATTCCTAAAAGATCCAGGTTTGGGCACTTGGAGTGATTGGCCCAGATCATTAATCAACACTTTTCCATCAACTTCCGGTGCCTGAAATCTGCTCCGAGCAGAAAGGAGCAATTCAGTCTCCTGGTGATAGCCTTCCACCAGAACCTCAATGGTCTTTCCCACATATGTTGCCAGACGTTTAGCCAACACATCTTGCTGGGCCTTCATGATAAACTCAACCCGTCTTCCCTTCTCATAGGACGGAAGTTGATCTTTCAAGTTGAAAGGCGCACTGCCTTCCTCTCGTGAATAGGGAAAGACTCCCAAGCTGGAGAAATGCCCCTCTCTCACAAAAGTTTCTAGCTCAATTAGGTCACGTTCTCTTTCACCTGGATATCCCACAATAAAAGTGCTGCGAAGAGCAATATTAGGTGATGTTTTTTCTATTAATTCAACAATTCTCCTAGGTGCAAAGCGCGCCACTGGCCTATTCATTGACTTCAGTATTCGCTCATTCACATGTTGTAAGGGAAGATCTATATAATTGCAAATCGAGGCTAAGCTCTCAATTTCCAATAATAGTTCTTTATTGATACCCGATGGATACAAATATAAAAGCCGAATCCAAGGGATTATTTTCAAAGCGTCTAGCTCTCGAAGCAAATTTAATAGCCCATTCTTTTCTCCTCTGTCTTTGGCAAAGGAAGTAAGATCCTGAGCGATCAGATTGACTTCTTTTATTCCATTTGCTGCCAGCTGTCTAAGCTCTTTTTTTATCGAACTAACAGTACGACTTCGCATTTTGCCTCTTATTTTTGGAATCATGCAAAATGCACAATGCCTATTGCAACCTTCGGATATCTTAACATACGCATAACCAAACTCTGACTCAAATACTCTGGGTGTCGCATCATCATACAAAAAATAGGGTCTCGCTGCTGTTTGGAGCAACCCGAAGAAGGAACCAGTGGCTGCATCGGCTACAGAAATTATTTGTCTGGTATCAATAAAGGCATCTACTTCTGGCAGGGCTTTCTCAATTCCCTTTTTATATCTCTCCACAAGACATCCGGCTACAATAAGCTTTCGAAGCCGTCCTTGCTTCTTATATGACGCGACCTCAAGGATACAATCGATACTTTCTTTGACCGCACTTTGAAGAAATCCACATGTATTCACAACAACAACATCTGCTTCACTGAGATTATTTACAATGCTAAAGCCATTCGCTTGCAGCACTCCAAGCATGACCTCTGAGTCTACCTGGTTCTTTGCACAACCAAGCGTCACAAGCGCCGCGTTACCTTGAAAATACTTTTTTCGAATATCTCGCGTATCGGAAACAGACTTTTGGATGCCCCTCGCTTTTGTTTGGAACTTAGAATTCTCGATAATTCGAAAACGGCTCATGCTTTGATGCTCTCATCTCCCGTTTTTCTTGCGCCTGTCCTGAATATCCACACCCTCTGGAAATTTAAGCTCAAACAAATTGTCTTCGAAACTCTGCTTGACGTTAACATCACTAAATAAAAGCGAAGTCGTGTTTCCTCCGGCATCCTTTATCGAGGCCCCAGCTGGGAAATACGAGGCTTCACGAACCAATAATTTAAAAGCAGCAAGCTGACTGGAAACCTCAGCTGATGGTTTAAGTTCAATTACATTTCCATCGGGAGTCCTACATCCAGACTGCACCTCGAAATCTTTCTTTAAGTCTCCAAGCCCCATTAAAAAAGAAACTGGTAAATCTGAGACAAAGATCTTGTCAAAAGAATCTATCAGAACTTGATTCTCTTCCTCTTGATAAAGCCAGATTGTCCCTTCATTTAAAAGGAAGGTCTGTTTTTTGGGAGCTTCATAAAGCCACTTCATCTTGGATGGTTTTGAAAAATAAAAACGTCCCACAGCAACTTCCGACATCTCAAGAGCGGCATTGAAACTGTCTTGTGAAAACGTGCCCTCAACCCCCTTGGTCTTGGAATATTCATCCTGAACAAGGGATATTATTGCTTTAGCTTCTTTTAATGGAAGTTCCTCACGATTTAAGCAATCAAAGACTCTGGATTGCCCATTACAAATGCCTGGTATGAAAAAAAAGAAGAGAAGTAAAAAGATTTTTTTTGTCATCTCTGATTGCTTTGAGATAAATATTAATAATTGGTTTGAAGTCGGGATCATGTTATTAAAATCTAATTTAGACATTGAAGCTCTTTTAGAATCTAACAATCACTAAAGAGCAAAAATTCCAACTATTAGTCTAGCTTATCTTATTTCGATTGGGAACAAGTACATCCCGAGGCTTTATTCCATCCATTGGCCCGATTATGCCCTCTCGCTCCATCATTTCTATAATTCGAGCGGCCCGATTATATCCTATTCTGAAAGCTCTCTGAATCATTGAGGTTGAAGCTTGTCCTTTCTCAACGACAAGTTCAACGGCCTTGTCATAAAAAGCATCGTAATCGCTTTCACTACTCTCCCCCTTTCCTCCCTCAGTATCAGATAGGGCCTTTTCACAGATTTCCATTATTCTCTCATCATAACTTGGTGGGCCATTTCTTTTGATTTCTTCAATGACTTTTTTTACCTCCGTGTCGGAGACAAAAGCTCCATGCACACGCTTCAGGGAGACTCCTCCTGGTAGCATAAATAGCATATCTCCTTTTCCAAGAAGTTTTTCAGCCCCCATACAGTCAAGAATAGTCCTTGAGTCGATTCTACTTGCTACTCGAAAAGATAGACGTGCAGGGAAATTCGCCTTAATGAGTCCCGTGATAACATCTACTGATGGACGTTGAGTCGCAACAATCAAATGCAAACCTGCCGCGCGAGCCTTTTGCGCAAGTCTTGTAATCAGCTCTTCGATTTCCCGTCCAACTGTGAGCATTAAATCGGCAAGTTCATCAATCACTATCACAATCTTCGGAAGAGGCTGTAACGTCTCACTCAGATTATTAAGTTCGATTTGTTGACGTTCTGAAATTGAATCAACAGTCCCTTCTTGGACAATCTCATCCTCTGCCAATCTTATTATGTCCTCCGAAAGCACTCGACGCTCAGATTCAGATTCTCCTTTGACCAAACGGTTATATCCATCAATGCTACGCACACCAAATCTTTGCATAAGTCTATAGCGTCTCTCCATCTCGCGCGCTGCCCAATCGAGAACCGCCTTAGCTTGCTTTGGGACGGTCACGACAGGTACTCTCAAATGAGGAATGCCATCATAAACACTAAGTTCAAGAACCTTAGGATCAATCAAGATAAGCCCTAACTCCTGCGGTGTCGCTCTGTACAAGAAACTCAAGAGGATACTGTTTATCAGCACCGATTTACCAGTTCCAGTGGCTCCTGCCATGAGAAGATGTGGCATTGTAGCAATGTCAGCAACTACTGGATCGCCGTAGGTATCTTTCCCAATCGGAACAGTTAAAATGGATTCTGCTTCGACAAAGGCCTCGCTATCGATAAGATCGCCCAACCTGACAATGTCTCTATGCTTATTGGGAACTTCTATACCCACCGTGCCTTTTCTAGGGATAGGTGCCACTATGCGTACCGAGCTTGCTTTAAGACTCATCGCCAGGTCGTCCTGTAATGAGGCTATCTTCCCAACCTTAACACCGGCTGCTGGTTCAAACTCAAAAAGAGTAACCACTGGTCCAGGATGCACTTCTGTTACGCGGCCCATCACATTGAAATCTGACAGTTTGTTCTCTATCTGCCTTGAAATTGCAAGTAGCTCATTGTCATCTTCCGACGATTCCGATGGCCCACTTTTTGTGAGCAGCCCAACATCGGGAAACATATAATCCGCAGCTTGAAAGGCAGGAGCTATCAACCTGGGAGCTTGTGCCTTTTCTTTCTTGAAATCTCGCCTCGACACTACAACATGAGAATAAGATTCTTCTTCATTATCCTCCTCCTCGTCATCATCCCATTCATCTTCCTCGTCGTACTCCTCCACCCAAGCATCTTCTTCATCATCATCCTCTTCGTCAGCATCTAGGTCTTGTGCTTTCGCTTTCTTCTTGTTTTTCGGAGATGAAAGTAAATCATCTAAAAAACTCTTTTCCCAAACCGGCTCGATATCACTCGAATGAGATCCAGGCTCTTTTCGATCCATAACGTATTCATGAGCTTTCTTTATCAGGCGCCCCGAAACCTGACCGCCTGTGTATAGAACCTTCCCTGAGCGGAGTGATCCCTTAAAAATTAAGCTCATTAAATGACCGATAAGTTCGGGGACGCTGTAAGATGAAACGATGGCAAAACAAAAAAGGAACAACGAAGCTGCCACAATGCCGGCTCCAACCTGCCCAAGTTTCTCTATAGGAAGACGCATAAAATAGGATCCTATGAGTCCTCCCCAACTTTCACCCCCTGCAAGAAAAGCAAGACAGCAAGTTGTTACAAAAAATCCTATGAGCGCTGAAACATATCCCAAAATTGTAACATGAGCCCTTGAGCCTTCACTATCGTTAGTCAAAAACCAGAAGCGAAGAGCATAACCACAACTCCACAAAACCACCGCGAGTGAGCAATAGCCCATAAACTGGGACAAATACCAAGCAACATACTCACCCACCCGTCCTATTGCTCCAACCGGCCGTTCTTCGCCAGTGATAAGTCTGGCCAACTTGAATTGATAAAGGAGACAGGCTAATAACAAATAGAGCGCAAGGCCAGTATAAAATAGAGCCCAAGCATCATGCGTCCATCTTCGCTCGCTTTTCACCTCATCTGCTGCGCGTTTCCGCAGTGATTTTTGATGCACTGATTTTCTTAGTTGCTTTTTAAACCTTGGCGCTGGAACTGAGGCTGTATTAGACATAACACTTGCGCCTTAAAAACTCTCATTAAAACAAAAATGAAGCCTAAAATTTACCAGGGGCAAATTTTTCAAGTCTTCGCCTGGCAAAATCAGCACTCGCTTCATGAAATCCTCTTTCAATCATAATACGAGCCGATTGCCAACCAGCGTCTTCTCCCCGTTTTGAAATTCGAGTATCTAAATTGAGTAGATTCTCATTCAATGCCTTGTCCTTAAAGACGAAGTCTCCCATCCAGATGGAGCGGCCATCACTTATTCGTAGAATCTGCATGGAGAAACTAAGTTCTGCTGGATTCTCCGAACCCAATGACGAGCCCCGTCTTTCTTTAAACTGATGCAGTGTTGTGCAAAGAACCGCGTCACTCCCGTAAGATGGCCCTTTTGCCTTTGCGAAATTAAGACAGGCTCCAGGATTTTCACCATTGAAGTCGTTTAAAAATCTCTGGTCAGTTGATATCTCCATATCCAGGTCGCTCTTGAAAGCATTCACAAGAGCATCATAAAAGATCCTGGCATTTCTTGACTGCTCTCTCGTGTTAGCATCAAAGGCCAATGGGAGAATTAATAGAGAGTTAATGCTTAAGATTCCTGACGCATCGCCACTATCTCCAACAAAATTACCTGTGTTTGTTCCATAACGTGGAACAGTAGATGAATTTAAACTACATGAAACAAGAAAAATGCAAAGAAAAGCGAATGATATCAGTAGATTAATTTTCCTCATGAGATTCTCTCCGAAAAGAACAGCTATATTATGGTGCAAGGACATAGCTTTTCACAATCATGTAATTTTACAAGCCCATATGAGCCCCAAAAGCTGGCTTCTTTTGGCTCATGAAAGCTTTTATACTAACAACAACGAAAAGGGCCATAGTTGAAGAGACCCGGCCCTGGCACTCTTTTGGTACTTGATTTTAAATCCCAAATGATTTTACGCTTTCCGATGACTCATAAAATATAAACTAGGAGTTTTAAGTATGCGAGCAACTGAAAAAATGATTGAAGCTTTATCCCAGTTATTAGAAAGCTTCA
>JAAZON010000116.1 GCA_012797725.1 SAR324 cluster bacterium
AAGATTACTTTATAGAGTTTCGGCTTTTTGACCTTAGTCTTTTCTTTGGATGTGGTTTTTATGCCGTTTTCTTGGTTGGGAGAGTTCATTTAGGAATATTTTAAATCTTTTGTGTTAAAGATGGCAATTTCTAAGTTTCCAAGTGTTGATTTAGCAGATGAATCAGGCCTTCTTGCCGTTGGCGGGGATTTGGAAGTCGAGTCATTGCTTCTTGCGTACAGAAATGGCATCTTCCCCTGGCCTTTCAGTGATGAATTTCCTGCCTGGTTCTCCCCTCCAAAGCGTGCAGTGCTATTCTTTAAAGATTTTCATATACCGAAAAGCCTGAAAAAAAAGCTCCGCAAGGGCAATTACACCATCTATGTGAACCGAGACACGCCGAGTGTGATACGTGCATGCGCAAACGCCAAGAATCGGAAAGGGCAACGTGGAACCTGGATTACTAAAGATATGATAGAAGCCTATATCAGGCTTCACATGGCTGGATATTGTCATAGTGTAGAGTGTTATCAGGAAACTAGGCTTATAGGTGGTTATTACGGTGTCTGTATTAATCAGTTTTGCGGCGGAGAATCTATGTTTCACATAGAAACAGATGCCTCGAAACTCTGTCTTTTCCATTTAGTTGAAATACTTAAAGCAAAAGGCGTCACTTGGCTAGACGTCCAGATGTTGACACCTCTTTTAGAGCATTTTGGAGCCCGAGAAATCCCAAGAACAGATTTCTTGAGCCTTCTTGAAGATTCTTTATCGAAAGATCCCATAACTATTCCATAATATGAGCCCAATAATTCAATCCATTGATTTTTATGGATTTTGCCCCTAGTCTAAATCTGAATGTACCCGCTCAGCCTCCAAGTGAGGTCGCGATTTTTCTAGGCAAAAAACGTAGCGCTTCGGGCTTGAATTTAGACAAGCCAAATTCAAGCCTTGAATACAACAACTAAAGTTTTTGAGACCAGCAAAATCGCACTTATGGTAAAATGAAGGGTTTCCTAGTCTTATCGGTTACATCTGAGTGTGATCATTCGATTGAATTAAACGTTTGCGCCAAACAGCATGTATTCTGGAATTTATGGAGCGCTCTACATACAAGTCGTTTAAAGCTCTTATAAGAGCATCCTGGAAAGCTACCGCACAGCAGCGTTTTGGCTTTTATGCTTTTCTTTTTCTTTTTGTCGTAGCAAATACTTTTGACCTTCTAGTTCCAGTAACACTTGGATATGTTTTCGGGGTTCTTGTTAAGACAGGCTACACACCTGAAGGCCAAGAACAAGCACTAATTGGGATAAGCCTCTATGTTGCATGCAAGCTTTGTCAATCATCGTTTCACCACCTCGCCCGATATATACAAAACATAGTTACTTACTCGGCAAAGATGTTCACATACTCGCAGATCTTTGAGGCACTTCTTAGTTTTCCTCTCAATTGGCATTCCCGCCATCATTCAGGTGAAAGCTTAAGTAAGCTACATCGATCTGCTGGAGCCATTGATCAGACAATTGGAACTTACATTTGGCAAGTTGTAGAAGGCTCTGTCAAAGTTGTTTCAGCCAGCATCGCAATTTGTGCATTAGATTGGTGGGTGGCTTTGAATGTTGTGCTGATGTATATGCTCACGATCGGCTTGATGATTTTTTTCAATTCGCAGCTGGTTAGACGCATCCGATTAAACAATCGTTTCTATGATCGATTCAACCGGATTTTTGTAGATTACCTAACTAACATAGTAACTGTAAAAACCCTTAATCTTGAGAAATCTGCCCATGATTATTTAAGCAATCAGCAGCCAGAAGGGCTCAAGATTAGCAAAAGCATTTCGAGACTTGGTGAATTGAAATGGGGCAGTGTAGATTTTGGAAACTCCATTGTAGTTGGCACATCTCTTATTATTTATTTCTACAGCCAAATGAACCAAGGACTCGCGTTTGACATAGCACGGGTATATATCCTTACTGATTATTTAGGTAAAATATTTGCTGCTATTGGTTCATTCACCGCTTACTATAGTGGATTGATTGAAAGTTCAACAGCCTACGAAGACGCTGATGAAATAGCAACTAGTTCAGCTGAATTCCGACAGACCTCTTCTGTTCCAGCAGTAAAAGAATGGGATTCTATTCAAATCCGTAATCTTGAGTTCTTTTACGATAATGAAGCTCGTACAGGTCTTAGAAATGTGAACTTGGACATTAAAAATGGAGAGAAGATTGCTCTTGTAGGACCAAGTGGTGGGGGCAAATCGACCGTACTCAAAATTATTGGTGGTCTCTTGGAACCAACAAGTTATGGTGTCTTTAGTGATTCAAAGCATGTTCTCACATTGCAACAGATTACTAAGATGGCACTTTTGCTTCCTCAAGAGCCAGAAATTTTCTCCGAGACCTTGCTTTACAATCTTTGTCTTGATCAAACTTTTGCCCCTGAACGCATTCATATGGTTGCATCTATTTGTCGACTCGAACGCATACTCGAAAAACTTCCTCGTGGGTGGGACAACAGTCTGGCGGAAAAAGGCCTCAACATGTCGGTAGGAGAGAAACAACGCGTAGCTCTTGCTCGCTGCCTACTTCGAGCCTATACTCGCGACATTTTACTGCTCGACGAACCTACTTCCAGCCTTGATCCAAAGACGGAGAAAGAAATCTTTATCGGCATTCTTGAACATTTTTCAAAGCTTACTGTCTTATCTGCATGTCATCGATTGAATCTTGTGCCTCTTTTTGACCGAATTATATATGTTCGAGACGGTCTTATCGAAGAGCAAGGGAGTTTCGAACAGCTTCTGGCAAAG
>JAAZON010000117.1 GCA_012797725.1 SAR324 cluster bacterium
AGTCCGAAGGACTGATTGCTCGTCATGCAGAACAGGCAGGTCTTCCGACGTTATGCATGGCTAGTGCCCTCGATGTTATCAAGGCGGTGAAGCCACCACGTGCTGCTTTTTTAGATTTTCCTTTGGGGCACACAACGGGAAAACCACACGATCAGGAACTACAACGTGAGATTTTGATAAGGGCACTTGATGCATTTAACAGAATGACAGAGCCAGGATCGATAACAACGCTTAATATTTGCTGGTCCAAAACAGATGAATGGAAGCAAAGTGCAATTCTTGAAGGTGATTCGCGTGCGCCACGCCATGATACGCCACAATATCAGACTGAAGAAGATCGTATTAGAGCAGAAGCAATCAATCCCAAGAGTCTGTAACCTCAGGCAGAACGGGATGTTTTATTAGTCCGGCAATGATGGGCCAATCAATCACTGCCTTTATGGAAAAATACTAATGGAAGTTCGGGGGATCAGAAATAACCCTGCCTTATTTCAAGCATAAATCGTTATTCCGCCTTGTTTGATGATATGAGGACTCATAAATGAAGTGCGTACCCTTGCACAAAGAGAGTGCTTATTGTTTTTCTGAGCAAGTGATTCACTCAGGGGAACCAGAAAATTATCACAAATTTAGCACAATCGCCTAAATAACCCCCAACTTTGGCTTCTATCTGCTTGATTTATTAAGCGCATCCTCTGGGGCTCTAACCGAGGACTGTTGGAGTTTTGATCCAACTGCCTCTTCATATTTTCCTACCACTCCAGCATCACCCCGCAGCCTTTATAAATGCCTCGTGTCTCAAACGGTCACTGTTGGGTATGATCGCCTTGAATATATTTATAGTTGAGCTCATCTATAAGACTGTCTGGTCGAAGTTCTCGAACATCATTCTGAGATCGCCATGGCCTCGTCACCTCGATAAATATTGACATATCCAATGAATTCAAATATCTAGCCCATTACACCCCATGCACTCACGTTTCTTGCCTAGCCATCAAAGGAGGGATCCCATGGCCATGACCAAGATAGACATCATTCAAAACGTCACCGACAAGCTGGGACTTCCGAAGAGAGACTCCACTCGAATTGTGGAATCCGTATTAGAGATCATGAAGGAGCAGCTTTCCAAAGGGGATACGGTCAAGATATCGGGATTCGGCAATTTCGTCGTGAGAAGCAAAAATGCCCGAAGAGGACGAAATCCTCACACGGGCGCTGAATGTGAAATAGTGGCCAGGAAGGTGCTGATATTCAAATGCAGCAATGTGCTTAAAAAGGCGCTGAATGGAAGAGATGTGTAGCCATGAGCGAAAACAGAATTTCACCGACATGAGCTGGCAATATTTGATAATGGTAAAAGAACAAGATCACTTCAAATATTCAAAAACATCTTTGAAGCTTCGAGCCGCCTCCACAACTATATTTTTGAACTCGGCGGTCTTCATTTTTGGATGGTCATTATAAAAGAATCTTGATCGAATCATTAATTGACCATTAAAGCCCTTTTTATTGATTACAAGGTCTTTGATTGCCTCCAACCATATTATATTTCGTTTTACGGGTTTAATCCCTTTCACGGTATCCCAATCCATCTCGATTAGCCCATCAACAAAGGCATCTTGCTGATGCATATAATGTCGATGAACGAATTCCAGATACAAGTTCGGGAGTTTCTTTCTCAGGAGCGTCAATTTTCTTTTAAATACCGAAAATGATTCATCACTTCCAAATATTGCCTTCAGCCTCTTCCATCTCTTTTTAGAGTTATTTGAAATTGTTATTGCAATTCCCATATGCGTATCTGAAAGCCATAAAGTCAAATGCATATCCTTGGTAAAATCTTTATCAGTAGCAAAAAAAGACCAGACGCTGCGATGATGGACTGTATGTGCGTGGATTTCTCGACTATATTTACTCCTTTCAAATATTAGTTCCGGATAGATCTTTACTATGTCTGTCTTTATTTCTTTTACCAATGCCTTGAGTATATTTTTCGCCTTTTTTGAATCAAATTCTTCAGGAAACTCAATTCCCTGAAATCCGACAAGATCTTCCTTCATTGACAAATACTCCTTAAGCTGCTTTCTGAAATATTCAGGTAGACCTCTCTCTTTTTTTTCGCGGGTTATCATCACATAAATCTGTTTCCATGAGATCCATCTGCTTTCCACACCCTCGATCATCAAATCTTCGATAGGAGATTCCTCATCAGGTGTTATTACACATAAATACCTCAAGGGATAATCACGAATCCTTTTCGCATGAGCCTTCAACTGACCTTGTTTAACAGTATTCTTCCTGATTTTAGTTTCCAGAACGATTGCTTTATTTTCGTCAATTATTATCCATCCATCAGGTATGCTTTCGATATCCTGCTTTCCGCCATCAGCTCGGTCCCCCAATCCAAATGGCTCTTTCTGGGAACTAATTACAATCTCGGTTTTCTTGTTCGGATGGATATTGTAAGAATATTGTAGAAATGATTTCAGTATAGAGGGATTCTGGGTGAGCGTATGAAGGAAAGCATTCGTGAGTCTGTTCTCTTCAACATCGTACTGTTCGAAAATATTATTTAATTCGTTTTTAATTTTCATAATGTATTTATATTTACTCGGCTAGTACATTACAGATTGATTTTATTCTGCCACTCATTCATCACTTCCCAGCACTTGAAATATGCTTCGTGCCTTGGTTGGTCATTGTAGGGTATGGTCGCCTTGAAGTTCGCATAATCCAGATTCATTATCTGACTGGCAATAAAAGTAGCCAGGATCGACCTGGAGACCACCATCCTGTAGGCGTAATCCGAGTCTGTGGATTCGACTATTGTCTCTTTGAAGTCGCTGGTTTGGGACAGTTTCTTGGACAGCGC
>JAAZON010000118.1 GCA_012797725.1 SAR324 cluster bacterium
AAGGAATTCATGTACTATGCCATGGGAAGCCTACGATTTATCAGAAAACAGGACGACTGCAAATTGTGATTCACAGAATGCTTCCGGCGGGAGAGGGACTGCTTCAGCAGAAATTCTTCGAGTTGAAGAAGAGGCTTGGAGATGAGGGACTTTTTGCTTCAGACAGGAAACGTCGCTTGCCGTTTTTTCCAAAATCAATTGGTGTGGTTACTTCAGGTAGTGGCGCGGTAATACATGATATTATGGTCAAAATCAGAGAGCGTATGCCTTCGCTCCGTGTTTATCTTGTAGATGTGCGGGTACAAGGCGAGGGAGCTGCTGATGAAATTGCAGATGCAATAGAGCTTCTTAATGAGTCTAAACTTGTAGAGGTCATCATTGTGGCACGTGGAGGAGGCTCTCTAGAGGATCTTTGGGCTTTTAATGAAGAAAAGACAGTTCGAGCGATTGCAGCATCAAAAATTCCAGTAATTTCGGGAGTTGGGCATGAGGTTGATATTACACTTGCAGATTTGGCGGCCGATGAACGTGCCCCTACCCCAACTGCGGCCGCTGAAATGGTCGTTCCTAAAAGAGATGAGTTGTTGTTACGGCTTTTGAATTTGTCAGAACGTCTTGATGACACTGACCGTTGGATTCAACCTAGAGCTCAAGCTTTAGACGAGCTTTCTCAGAGATTAGGTCGAAGTATAAACATTTATATAAGGGCAAAGAGAACGGAGTATGAGAAAGGGGCTTTACGACTTAAGAGTATAGAACCACAAAGGGTTTTAGCATTACTACAAGAAAAACTGAGTTTTTGGACTGAGCTGTTTCACATTATTAACATTCGTTCTTTGGAGCAAAGACGAAATTGCCTGAAGCTTTTTTCTGGTAGGCTTGAAGCCTTAAGCCCAAAAAGAGTTTTGGAGAGAGGTTTTGCTATAATACAATCCAAAAAGGGCATCGTGACACATTCAAAAGATGTGGTCAAAGGGGAAGAGCTCGCCGTTCTTTTGGCCAAGGGTTCTTTGGCGGTATCTGTTGATAGTATTTTTGAGGATTGGAATGATTTGAAACGGAGAGATACTTTATGAAGAAAGAATTAAACCTTGAGACCTTGTTAACTTCGGATAAATTAGAATTGAAGAATTTAAGCTTTGAGCAGGGCTTGAAGCTTCTTGAAGAGCTTGTCGCGAAAGTCGAAGAAGGAACCTTGCCTATTGATAGTGCTATGAATGCCTATGAAAAGGGTGTGTCCCTTATAGAGCATCTCCAAGGGCAGCTAAACGGAGCAGAAGAGAAGTTAAAGATACTTCGAAAGAGAAGTAAAAATGATTCAAAAGGCTTAGTGGAAGTGGAGGAGAAAAATGGTGAATATTAAAAAATCCAAGATCTCAAGATTTTCTTCAGTAAAATCGAGGTCTAAGTAGAGGTAGTAGGGTAACGAATAAGCAGACTAGTAAGATGCTTCCGAAATTACTTAAATGAAAATTGGCTGAGAGATTTATTAACAGTGCTCCATCATGTAGAATCAAATTTGCTTGCAGAGTCGTTCTTTTGTCGACTATAAGGCATGAATGAGTTGTTTTTTTTTGAGAATGATCTGCCTAAATACAAAGTTCATTCGGCATTATAGTTGTAAGGTAAGAAGGACTTTCTAAAGTCTGAACAGGTTTATGATGTTCAGTATTGGTCAATGCCAAATGATCAGATCGACTTTTGGAAATTAATTTCAAATAAGGCTTTTCATGGCACTGCTTAGCATTAAAACAGGAAGATCATGTCAAGGCACTAACCCAGGTGGAATATTCAGATTCATCTTTTTCAACCATTTGGTTGCTGCGCATTTTAGTCCCACTAAAAAGCATTTATTGAAGCTGCAATCCCTAGTGGAGGGAAAAGAAGGCTCTTTAAGGCGCAAGAGTAGGCTTAGTAGATGCTTTGTAAGCGCTATACGTAGTGCAACTCTTTTGGAAAATGGAGAGGTACAAAAGCAGTATCTTGAGATTGCCGAGAAAGCAGCGATGGTTTTAGAGGATTATCCTGCTGTTGAGGGTTTGCCCAAAAAGATTGCCGAAGCAATAGAAAGACTTCAAGACATCCAGGTAGACCCAAAAAGTCAACAAATCATTGACAACATAATTGCTGCGATAAATCGGCGGCTTGTAGCTGGAATGTTGAGAGTTATCCAGGAAATAACAGGTCATACATCATTCCAGTGTGTTCTCGATGGAAAAAATGTTAAAAAGTTTGATTTGGAATGCGATAGAGTTAAAGTTGAATTCGTATTCGATCCATCAAGTTGGTATAGTGTTTCTCAATTTGCCGGTGAAGAATGTATCAAGGAATATGGAGTTGGAAGAAATCCGCCAGTCCTTTTCATCCCTTTAAATGACTCTTCAAAGGACAAAAAGCTTACTCGAAGGCCTCCTGAGATATTTGGGAACTTGAGTTTTAAAGAGCATTATGAATTATTTCGGTGTTTACAGGCCTTCAAAGAAGGAACTCTCATACTTCACGAACCCTATGTTGCCACTTCTAGTTATAGACAAATTCAGAAGCGAAATGCATCATACAAAAAAGTTTATGAGCACCGAACATAGAAGGGTAAAGTGAATCGATCAGAATCGCTTTCTAGAGCCATAGGTTAACCATGAACGTGCAACCCATCTAGAACCGTTCCATTCGCAGAGAATAATGCTTACCCACCATCTGCCACTTGCTGGGCGGTAATATCTGACTCGACCGCTCACATTCAAAAGTGCTTGACCACCATCGATCGGCCTTCGAACATTATAGGTGCCCATTTTGTATCCTTTCTGGGATTTCCCATCGAATTTCCTCGGTAATGCCCAATACTGAACTTGCAGAGATCCCGATCTATAAGAAGAGTTGTTGTATATGTCTCCACCAAGCACATAGAGAGTCTTGCCGTGAATTTCATATCCCCATTCTTCGCCAAGATAGACGTCTGTAGCCTTGGCAATTTCAGTGCACAGTAGGATAATAGCGAAAACAAAGAAGGGGTATTTAAAAAGGTAGTTTAATCTCATATGGTACCTCCATTGGTGCCCACAAGCCCTTCTTGATTATCTGCAAAGTCTTAGTTGTGCTCAAGTCCTTAGTTGTTCTTTTTATCCTTCAATCTTTCGAACGATGAAGAGCGCACTTTCATAATCTGGTTCAGTGCTTATTTCAGCAACATATTGAACATGCTGCAGAATCCCCTTTGTGTCTGCAACAAATACTGCCCGTGAAAGCAAGCCCCACTCCTGAATGTAGGTTCCAAAGTTTTCTCCGAAACCATGATACTTATAGTCGCTAGCCAGGGTAAGCTTGTCGACATTCTCAGCTCCACACCAACGTTTTTGAGCGAAGGGCAAATCCATACTTACAGTCAAAATCTGGACATCAGACGAGAGTTTAGAGGCCTCCTGATTGAAGTACTTTGTTTGAATTGAGCAAATGGGTGTGTCCAGGCTTGGAACCACCGAGATTACAAGAATTTTCCCAGCAAAGTCACTATTGCTGATGTCATTCATATCTAGCCCGGTTAATTTGAAATTTGGCAATTTGTCTCCGACGTTAAGTTCACGTCCAGTCAATGTTAAAGCTTCCCCCTTAAATGTGCAGTTTCTTGCCATATACTCTCCTCCAGAGCAAAAGGTAATTAGATATTGTTCATTATTGCATTAATTCCCTAAACAGCAAGGCTTCTATGACCTCTGGGATTGAATCCCATGCTGTTTGAGAACTTTTCTAAGCCTTGCTTAGAGGAAATCATAGCTAGGAAAATTCATTAGCTGTTGATTACAAAAAATATGTAAAAAATTGAAAAGCTATTAATATTTAGCGACAAGGACTGAAGAGGAAATAATTAGTTAGCCGAAGCAACAAAATGGCAGATGTATTTCAAAAGAGGTTTAAAATGATCAAAAGGGGAAGTGCTTTCTTTGTTTTGCTAGCATTGTTTTTAAGTATTGGATCCATTGCTCAAAATGTCCAAGCATGTGGTGGAGTTCCAGTTCAACCAACGCCGAAGCCTAGATCTGATACAATTTATCCAGCGCTTCTTGCCAATGGAAAACAAATAATGTGCAGACAAAATGCATTAGGGGTTACGTCTGGAGAACTTGTTAATAAAAATGGTCTGACCTTGTTCCAACCGTTCACTCTGAAGATAATTGAGTATAAACAAAAATTAGCACGGCTTGTTAAACAAGAGCGACGTGCACAAAGTGGTCGGAAGTCAACATTAAAGCGCCAGATAAAATCGTTAAATAAATCAATAAAATCATTAACAGAACAGAAGACGGAGGCAGATGCTGCTTGTGCGATGCAAATCCCTCTACGGTGACACATTTTAGGTTTAAAAGATTCACTAGTTTCTGTTCAATTTTAAGATGAGAAACAGGGATGGCTTTTCTGTAAATTTGTAACTCTATACAAATCGAGATAGATCAAAGTTTTTCTTGCGTTACCATAAAGCATGGTATCTATTTGTCCAATGAGTAAATCATTAAGCCGGAAAGCTAATAGAGGCAACAGGGTGCTAAAAATCATCTCTAGTGTTCTATTCCTAATTGGGACAAGTCTCGCGTATTTTTTTGTGAAGTATTTGGGCATCCCAATGTATGAGTCTCTTTTTTTCACGCCACAGCAATGCAAAGTAATCTCAAGCAAGGTCTCGTATGATCCAGGGGACGGTGAAAGTGGCCCCACATATGGTATCGATATACTTTATTCCTATATGGTGGAGGGCAAAGAATATCAGAGCAACAAATATTATATTGTGGATTCGGCATCTAGTGGAGAGCTTTCGAAGCGAAAAATTGTCGATAATTATCCTCCCGGGAATGAGTTTACTTGTTTTGTAAACCCTAAAGATCCTTCTCAAGCTGTCGTCGTGCCGGGATTTAATCTCCTTGCTCTCTTAGGTTTGCTTCCATTGTCTTTACTTTTTTTGGGAATTTGGCTCTTTGCATTATCTAATAAAACACCAAAGGACGCTTCAGAATTTGAAGGTGCAGCAAAGAAAGTTAAGCTAGTGACGCAGTCCTCAAAAGTGTTCGCTCCAGAGACAGCTCGGAAGCAAAAGGCGTGGATTTTATTTTTCGTAGCCCTCTTTTGGAACGGAATAGTGAGTATATTTCTTGTGTTTTTCATAAAAAATCGGCTCTCAGGTTCTGAAAGCTTAGCTCTTTTACTTTTTCTCTCCATATTTATTCTTGTGGGATTCATTCTGATTTATAGCTTTGTGCATAGCCTTCTTGCCCTCAAGAATCCCTTGATTATATTGACACTAGCTAAGTATCCGATCGTCCTTGGAGACTTGATGCGCCTTCGCGTACAGGTTCAGGGTGATGCTACAAAGCTTGAGAAGTTGTCCATTGAGATAGAAGGGAAAGAAGAAGCCAAATATCGCAGGGGCACATCGACATACACAGACACCAATATCTTTTATCGGAAATTATTAAAGGAAACAAAGAATCAAGTTGAAATGCGAATGAGCGAATTAACTTTGGAAATCCCATTCGATCTTATGCATTCCTTTAGCAGCGCAAGCAACAAGATAATCTGGACATTGAAAGTGAGGGGCGTAATTCCACGCTGGCCCGATATTTCCGACGATTATGTGCTGGATGTACAGCCAAGTTCTGGGAGCTAAAGAGATTAATATGGGATTAAATATAGTAATAGATGAAGCTTTCTCGAAGATTGAGCCAAATGGAAGAATCAAGGTTCAAGTGAGTTGGGTCGCATTGAAGGCAAGGTCAATGGAAATTAATCTTCTTTGGTTCACTTCGGGTAAGGGGGATGAAGATGTTCAAATAATTGAAACAAAGACATTGGAGCATATAGGCAGCGATGGAGAACGGAGTGTGGAGTTTGAATTACCGGACCAGCCCTACAGTTTTTCGGGTAAACTTATTTCTTTACACTGGGCAATAGAAGCTGTTCCGGAGACAAATGAAGAGTCGAAAACGATTGAATTTATATTGTCACCAACGGGCAAGGAGGTGGTGTTAAAGGATTCAATACTAGAAGAATAAGAGCTGTTCTGGCTATGTAGAAGTCTTTTTTTTATTAAACCATTTATGTGCTTCAATTCGGTAAGAAAAGCTTTTCTTCCAGCAAAAGACAATCGCTTCTCTACTTGCTTTACAGACAATCTTTCATTCCGTTTCGGTGGAAGTGAAACATGGGATCTACTCTTTATTCGTTTTAAGTCGCTTGGATTTAAAGGAGCTGTAACGGGTGCTGAGGGAAGCGGAAAGACAACCTTTATGCTTCAATTTGGGCAATACTTAAAGTCAAAGGGCTTTCCAATCTTTTACCTGCGTTTAAGTGAAGACCAAAAGTCCGGGCATCTTTTTAGTTTCTATAAGGCGCTCAAGAAGTATAAAGCAAGTGAAATTTTGTTGCTGGATGGTTATGAGCAGCTTGATGCATTTTCGCGTATGTTTTTGAAGTGGAGGGCACGCAATATTAAAGGGTTACTTATAAGCTGTCATATGAAGGCACCTTGTAAAGTGCTGCACCATTGTGAGACTTCGCCTGAACTTCTCCGGGAGCTGCTTCGATCGTTGACTGGAAATGAACAGTTTATTTCAACGGAAGATTCGGAACTACTGCTCGAAAAGAGCGGAGGGAATGTTCGTGGAGCTCTGCGAACTTTGTATGACTATGAGGCATCGCAACTTAAGTTCTCGTTTCAGTAAGAGATTTCTCCTTAGCGTCTGCTGGCTCACAATGTTTTAGGTGAGGATTAAAGCTTGGTCATGAAGGATCATGCTTCAGTATAAGTAAGTTTATTTTAAGGGCTTTAATAAAATCTGAAGCAAAATTCTAGATTTTGTCCATTCATATTCAAGGCCAATTCCCCAAATGGAAAATATTAAAGCAGATCAGTAAACTCCAATTGTTGAAACAGAAAAAGTAGTATCTTTGGACATGGCCGAGATCTCTGCAAGGGAAGTGGAAGCCGTGCGAAGTGCCTTAAAGGCGCTGGATGAACTCCCACAGGGCTTTCATGTTATTGATCTTAAGCGAGTGACTCAAGAAGGGAGCACAGATTGTGGAGTTGCATCGTTAACTGCTGTTATTCAGTATCTGAATCCTTCGGCATTGAAAGAGATAGCTTCTGGGCAACTACCTACCACTGTCAGGGGATTGGGGGATTATATGGAGAGCATTGCGAAGCCTTTTGGCGTAACTACAAACCCAGTTGATGGAAAAAAGGTTCCTATGCAAATGAAGTTAATATGCAAGCAGCCTCGGACTCTCTTGGGACAAATCAGGGGAATGGGTTATTCATGATGACAGAAGCCATTATTAAGAGCATTGGCGAAAAGCCAATCATTTGGGGAACAGGGTATAATAGACTGCATCCTGATTTGAAGGATTTCGATCCAATAGTTAGGAGTCATGCAGTCATTAAAGTCTGGTATCTCAAGAAAGACTCTCATGTTCAAATATTATTTAAGGATCTGAAGCCAGTCTTTGAGGGGGAGGGCTTATTTCAAATTAGCGCCATGCGTCTTGTTGACGAAACTTTTGAGGACCGCTCTAGTACACGCTAATGAAGGGCATGGCGGATACCCGAAAGAATTCGACGCTTCCAATCTTAGCAAACTTCTTTCCATTTACGAGCCATACAAAAACCTACACCCCTGTAATGACATTTTTTGAGATTATGGGCTTTAATTGAAGATTTTGGTGCTTTGCTATTAGGCGTAGTAAATAACTGAAATGTAGCGTAGACAGGTTTATTTTACTTAACTCAACAGATTTTTGAAGATGCGTTTTTTCCTGGGGGGGGGGAATTATGATTATGAAGTTACTTCCAATAGGTCTTGCAATAGTTTCAGGATTTTTCCCTTTTTTCGCAGGCGCAGAAGTTGGAGTTAAAGCTCCGGATTTCATTTTGAAAGATACGACCGGAAAAACACACTCGCTTCAGGACTATGGTGACAAAATCATAGTGCTAGAATGGTATAATCCTGGTTGTCCCTTTGTTAAGAAACATTATGAGTCAGGAAACATGCAGAGCCTTCAATCAAATTATACTTCAAAAGGCGTTGTGTGGCTTTCAATTGTATCAAGTGCCAAAGGGAAGCAAGGCAACCTGGACCCAGAGGAGCATAATAGGATTCGCAAGGATTGGTATGCCAATGAGATTCCTCTATTGGTAGATGAAGATGGCAAGGTAGGGAGACTCTACTCTGCAAAAACAACCCCACACATTTTTATTCTTGCCAGGGATGGAAAGCTAGCATATGAGGGAGCTATTGACGATCATGCTTCAACGAATCCAAAAGACATCAAGGACTCAAAGAACTATGTTTCAGAAGCTCTTAACGAGATTCTATCAGGTAAATCCGTCAGCACTCCCGAGACTGAGTCTTATGGCTGTAGTGTGAAGTACGGATCTTGAGCATAGTAAAATGCTCTTCGGAGAATAATGTCGGGAATTTGTGCGAAGTCACGACATTCTGTTTATACGCTCTTTTCTCATGATTAATAGTTTAGGCAGACTTAAGATAGGGAACTTGAGTTTGTTGCTTGAGCTGATATGTATTGTTCGAGAAGACATCTTGAAGTCCACCAACATAGGCTTGTAAGACCCCAGCACTGATCTTCCCCTCTTGAGCAAGGCTCATTAATCCTTGGACTAATAGCTCAGGGCTTGCATTAAATTGAGAATAAATAGCCCGAACATTGTCAAAGGCCTTTTGAACATCACCATCTGCGTTGCTTATTGCTGCGTTGACAAAGTACCCAACAAAAGAAGTTTGAAGCTTTTCGTTAGCGCCAGTTGCGACGGCTAAAAGAGGATTCAACAAACCAATCATGTCACCGACCAAAGGATGACTCATGTCCATTTCGTATGGACGTCTTCCTCCATATTCTTTTTTGGGGCCGCCATCGATGCCAATGTCGTAGCGAGTGCCATCAGCTAGTCCTATTGTCCAGTTTTTATCAATGACCCCAGCTTCAATAAGCCCTTCTCGGAACTTGTCTCGCATCTTTTGATCAAGAGGTTTCTTGCTACCAAAAAGAGTGGAGCAAAATCCAACAATGCCACCGATAGCTCCTCCTAAGAGTGTGCCAAGTCCTGGAATGAAGCTTCCAATACCAGCTCCTGTTGCAACACCGGAAATAGCGGCGTTTAAGGGTGAAGCCTTTCCCCAGGTCTTTATGAGGTTATAAAGACCGACAGCAGAGCCTACAATGCTTGTGGCCAGGCCAAGGATAGAGGAACCTCCAGTTGTTGCCGCCTGACTGCTGGTACTTAATCCCGCATCCATAGTGCACATAGCTTCTTGTGCGCTTGATAAACCAATTAATTGCTCAATCGTTTGAAGCTCAGGAGATAAGTTACTCAATCCTAATTGAAAACCCTTACTGACTGCTTGAGCACTAATACCTCCTGGCATTGCTCCCCCAGAGGCAATAATAGCCGGAAGGTTATATGCTACATTTTGAGCTTCTGACAATGCCATAAAGCGTTCTGGTTTGAATAATGAACTAAACCACTTTCCAGCACTTTGTATAAAATTCTTAAAGTTATACTCTTCTGCCTTTTTGCCTATATTTGAAAAAAGTCCGCTTAAAGAACTTTGAGATTTATTTGATGCAGAGGCTCTGTTCTGGTAACTCCTTCCAGAGGAGAAAAATGGATTGATATATTGGTAGGTACCGAAATTGTTAATCTGATTTATTGGCATAATAATGGTCTCTCAAAATTTTATGTTGAAAGCTTTTTCTCTATCTAAATACATCCAGGATCTGTTGATTTCAGGGCCAACCCATACTTTCTTTGATCCATTCACCACTGCGACTGAGTAGATCAGACGCAAAATTGCCTACCTTAGTTATGCCCCACTCAGCCAATTGGGGTCCAAAGACTAGGCCGAGTCCGCCAAGGGCCAAGACTCCAGCAAGTCCCACCGGACCTCCAAGCGCAAGGCCAAGACCGCTATACATTAGAGTTGCTCCCCCTATAGCCGCAGAACTTGCTGAGCGAGCCACCATGTTAAGTGCCTTTCTTGCACTTAGTGAAGAAATTCGGCCATTGTCACAAAGTTCTTGTCTAGCAGTGCCCATAAAGTCATAAAAACCTGTGAAATGGTTAAGCAGTTGTCCTCGGATGTTCTCTCTGTCGGGTAGTCGCTCCTCGAAGAATGGAGCAAGCACAGAGTCTATGTAGTTTTCGTTTTCACATTGCCATTCATGCCCCTGTACTTCAAACCGTTGAGTACGCTCTAGTCTTTGCCCATAGCCATAGTCGTAATCTGATGAATAATAGTAATCTGGGATGTCGTTGTTATAGTCAGCCAATAAATAGTCAATAGATGCCATAGAACCTCCATTGAATTGAATGTAAATATCTTCGTTGCAGTGATGAAGAAGATGTATCTAAAAAGCGTATCGTTAAAAATGGGTAAAAGTTTCCAATTAATTTTGAAATTGTCTTGATTAAACATATTCTTTGTTTTTTAAGAGGCCAATATTGAGTAAGCGTATAATGTCTTTGTCTACTTAAGGGCGTGCAATGTTTAACCACCAATCTTCCGGGCGTGCTAGTCAAATTGTCATGATGTGTTGCGTAAGCCAAGCAATCTGCTTAAGGGGTTCATGTTCTTCGGGCAATCAGGCCCAAGCTATTAAAGATTCGCTCGATTTCTTTTGAGTCTCGAATAATAGCCTTAACCACATTCGTCCTCATGGCCTGTAAGAAAAGGCGGTTAAATCACATTCGCTCAGAGATTTGGAATTCTGAAAAGAAACGAAAGGCCCGTACCGGATTCGAACCGATGATGACGGTTTTGCAAACCGTTGCCTTAGCCAACTTGGCGAACGGGCCATTATTGTTACTAGAGCATTATAACTCAAAACTTTGAACTTGAGAGACTTACCTTTATACAGCGAGCGAAGAATTGGTGCAAACCTGGAAGGCTTCAATGGGGATCAGTTATTTATTGAAGAAAGAAGAAAAAGGGGCGCTTGTAAAAGAAAAAACGGGATCCAAGAGCAGGTGCCAAGCTAACCCACTGAATATACTTATCTTTTGCTCTCATAATTTCTAAATTATTTAGGCACCAGATCTAAAAAAATTAAATTTCATACCGATGTTGTTAACATTAGGCATGACACCATCCTTTCTGCGAGTAGGGGCGATTCGGCGTTGGATCGTCCCTTTTTTGTATTTGCATAAATCGCTCTTTTCTCTCTTCATAATAAAATTCAGCACCTTTACCTAATAATCTTGCTTAAGTTGCAGTTATCTTTTTCTGTGGTTAAATAGGCTATTAGTTAGCGCTGCGTTAAATAGGCTTTTCTGTTTTCGCTAGCCAGTGCCAAAGCAGCACTTTTGACGGTAGGGAGCCAAATAATAAGGAAACTCCTGCTGGCGACATAGCGATGAACTAGCAGCCGACAGCACAAAAAAGGATGAGAAAACTTGTTCGACAACGTAATAGTTTGCATTACACCCTCATCTAAAGGGGACTAATTATGACTTATGTTATAACTAAAGCATGCATTGGAACCAAAGATCGTTCCTGTGTCGAGGTTTGCCCGGTTGACTGCTTCTACAATATTGCAAAGAAAGAATATAACGATAAATACGGTGTTGAAGCAAAAGGGGACGATTACGGGATGCTTATGATCGATCCGGATGAGTGTATTGATTGTGGGGCTTGTGAAGCCGAGTGTCCAACAGGCTCAATATTTCAGGACTCCAACGTCCCAGATGACTTAAAGGAATTTATTGAGTATCCAGAAAAAGAACTCTCGCAACTTTCCGATGAAGAGAAAGATAATATTCGCTGCACATCGAAATAGTTAAATTCTCAGGGCAAGTCCGTGGATCCAGAAAGATTTCGTCCGATTATTCGCATACTTTTTCTGTTGGCGATTTTTCTCAGCAATGCCAATTCCGAAGCTTTAGAAAGAAAAGACGCGGAGCAGAAAACCAAGTATGAGATGGCCTTTGCGTTATTTGACTTGGAAGGGAAACGGTTTGTTGAGACACATAATGAAGAATCCCCTCTAATGCCAGCAAGCACTCAAAAGCTAATCTTAAGTGCAGCAGCCCTAAAAAGCTTGGGCCCTGAATATAGATTCAGAACGGAATTCTTCGGACATCTTTCAGATAATGGGACAATCCCTTTGCTACATGTAAGAGGTGGTCATGCTCCAGATCTGACAATCGAAGAAATATGGAAAATAACTCGACGCCTAAAGGAACAAGGCGTGAGGAAAATTTCGTCAATTTATCTTGATGCATCTAGAGCACCTGATCCGAAACCAAGAAGCGGCATGCATGCTTATGAGGGCCCCTCCGGTGCCTTATCTGTGAATTTCAACGCGGTGGCTTTTGAAATTTGTCCTGCGAACGCGGGTGAAAGAGCAAGAATTAGTTTGAATCCTCCAGAAGCTGATTTGGAATATGTTTCCAGCGTTAAGAGTATCGACACAGGTGAGTTGGCATCATTTCAAGTTAAAGATATGCCATGCAAGAGAAAAACAGCTTTACAGTGTGTTTCATTGAGTGGTCAAATTGCAGTAGGCACTGGATGTCAAATTGATTATGTTAGTGTCTCTAGTCCAACTCGCTATTTTGAAAAATTGTTTACACACCTCCTTAGAAGTAATGGAATTGGAGTTCCTTCTGAAGCAATTGAGGCAGTGCCTGATCAAAAGCTCCCTCTCTTATATTCGCATGTATCTAAACCTCTTCGCCAAATATTGGATGATTTAAATCATTTCAGTACGAATTTTATTGCGGAGCAGATTCTTGCTGCTCTTGGAGAAGATGTTGATGGAAGCATGAAGCGTTCGAGGGGTTTGGAGCGATTACTTCAGTATCTGGAATCATTGGGAGGATCAATACAAAAAGTGAAGCTCGTCGATGCTTCAGGATTAAGCAAGGACAATAGGTTAACAGCGGGAATTCTGGTAAGGATACTTTCAGATATGTATCATGACTCAAAAATTAAGCCGGAATTTCTTAATTCGCTTTCAATAAACGGTCTTAGCGGAACACTCAAAGAACGTAATTTTGGCCTTTCTCCTGGGGCTTTCAGGGGAAAAACCGGAACCCTTGATGGGGTTATGGCTCTTGCGGGATATCTTGAGGGAAAGGGTGGGAAGATCTATGCCCTTGCCCTAATACAAAATGGATTTGATAATAGAGAGCGAGCTCTTGCGCTTGAGTTAGAAAAAGTGCAAGAAGCAGTGCAAAAAGAGTGAGAATGTTTTTGACTTGGTGCAGTCCGCATGTTTTGTCGTACCCCACAAATCATTGGCTTTGTAATATGTATTCTTCTATTTGCCTTGCCAGGTTTCTCTGATTCTCAGCAGAATATAAATTCACAATTTCGAGTCCCAGCTCTTCTAAGAGATCGGGTTGATTTTTGGATTGATGTATTTACCAAATATGGAGAGCATCAAAAGATTGTTCATCATCGACTCTACCCCCAGGTCGTCTTTGGCATTCTTGATTTTACTAAAGAGGCCAAGGAGCTTGATTCAATTGAACTCGCGAGGCTCAAAAAGGCTCAAGAGGAGAATGCAATAGAAAGCATCAAAGAAGCATTGCGCGGGTTAGCTGATGGGAAAAAGCCCTCAAATCTTGTTGAGAAATATGTCTTCAAATCAATGTCAGCTATTCGGGGAGGTAGGGAGAAATATTTAGATGTCCTCAATAAAGATTTAGTTCGTACCCAGACAGGTATTAAGGAAAAAACGATTGAGGCGCTAAAACGCTCTGGTCGTTACATGCATTTCATAGAAGATATTTTTGTGAATGAATTTGGCTTACCTAAAGAGATAACTCGATTACCCCTGATAGAATCAACATTTAATTATGAAGCATATAGTTCAGCAGGAGCCGCCGGACTTTGGCAGTTTATGCCTCAGACTGCAAAAAGTTTTGGGATGCGTGTGAATAAATTTGTTGATGAGAGGCGGGATCCCATTATTGCCTCACGAGCTGCAGCAGAATATATAAAAAGAGCCTACAATAGGCTTGGGAATTGGCCGCTTGCAATCACATCTTATAACCATGGTGTTACGGGAGTACTTCGTAAAATGAACCAGGAGGGAACAAGGGATCTTGCTCGTGTGATAGAAAGCGGAGAAAGAAATCCATTTGGTTTTGCATCAAGCAATTTCTGGCCAGAGTTTCTTGCAGCGGTTGAGATCTATGCGAACAGGCAGCAATATTTCCCAGGCTTGGAATTGGATCCTCCTCTTTATTTAAGTGAGCGAAGGTTGGAAACGTCAATTCCTATTCAGGATATTATAAGACAAACAGGAGTAAGCAGCGAAAAACTTCGATTGGCAAACTATGCATTAAGTGAATTAGTTTGGCAAGGGCGAGCTCCTGTCCCGGTTGGCTATATATTAAGAGTTCCGGAAAATTATGCCTCTCAACTTAGTCGTGCAGCACTGAAGGCGACTGCAGAAGCGAAGGTCAATACGAGGTCTATCCCTTCAAGTTTAGTTTATGGTGGTGCGAATCATACAGTCAGGAAGGGAGACACTCTTCTGTCAATCGCAAAAAAGTATGATACAACCGTAAGTGACCTAATTGCGCTCAATAAGCTAAAGGGAAAGCAAATCAAGATAGGGCAAGTTCTTAGTGTTAAAACACCCCAAAAGAGACAGGACTCTGCAAAGTGGACATCAATGGATGAGCCAAGTTCGGTTGTTACTAAGAAGAGCACAAGTGAATTCACCCCTAAACCACCAAAAACAAAATTCTATAGAGTTGAAAAAAGAGACACACTTTCTTCGATTGCAAAGAAGTTTAATGTAAATATCGATGCCATAAAAAAAGCAAATGGAATGTCAAGCTCGAATGTCAAAGCAGGACAAATGCTAAAAATTCCTTGATGCGCGATAATTCTTAATCTGAGAATCCACTTTGCATATCTCGAAGTATCTCTGTGGCATTCTGCAACCTGTTTAACTACTTGTCGGCCGACTGAGTCTGCTTAATAGGAATTATGTAGCCGTTTACGTCATTGCGAGGGCACATAGTGCCCGTGGCAATCTCATGAAGTATACTTATACATGAGATTGCCATGCCCCTCGCTACGCTCGGTGCTCGCAATGACGTTCAAGTCCCTAACCTTGCCCCCAAAACCAATACGGAATTCTCAACATGTGGCTCCCCCCTCAGACCCCCCTTATACTACTACCAATTGTAGACAGTATTCAGGACTTGACTCTTGTCGGCCATCTGAGTTTGCGTTACCGCTTCCGCGAACTGCTTTTCTAATTCCGCTAACTGAAAATCAGAATCAGGAAGCCATTTGGGTGCCTAAAACACGAACTTAGGGATTATTTTAAGTGTGGGTGACTTAGATCCGCCTTCGCGAGCAATTGCCACTATCACTAATAAATGAAATAGACTACGGTAGACGTAATTGCTCAGGTGAAAGATCTTGCTCTCACTTTTTGCGGTATCTATGATACGTAGCACTAGGACTCAGTATCTATTACTTCTGAGGTTTCAGTTGCATCAGATACGGTCTCAGGCATTGGCGACAAATCTCCATCTTCAGAAACGATATTTATTGATGCAGTGTCGTCACGAGGTACTGGTATTTGAATCGCCTTCTTAATAAACAAAGGCGAACCACCGTCGATTGAAATACCTGATAAACTGTCAATCGTGGACTGGGCAAATTCCTCACTTAAGTCTACAAAGCAATAATGAGGTCGTTCACTGAAACGCTTCACCTCCTCTGCCGGTGTATTGGAATTATTGGCCAAAATTTCCATGAATTTTTCTTTTCCAAAGCCAGAGGCAGTCCCATGCCCAATGTAGAGACGAATCTCGCGCTTTGGGGGAATGAAGTTTCTGTCATCTTTTTGTTGGTCGTAATTTCCATAAGAATTGTCATGGTCTTCCTCGTCTCTTGATTGGGATCGTCCGCGAGACTCAGATCCTCGTCGACCTCTGCCGTTTCTTTCATCTCGGTCACTCCTGTCACTTCCTCGGCTCCCTCGGTCATTTCTGTTATATCTTGAGTTGCCTTTTCCTTCTTCGAAGGATTCCTTTGCTTCTGCAGCTGGGCTTAAAGCAGGAAGCACTTCCAAAGTATTCTGGAGAAGGTAAGCAACGATCTCTTGTCTATTGGAATCTTCAAGGATAAGTGGGACCAATGATGCTATCTTCTCGTTGTTCATAGCGTTTCGCTTCAGTGCATCCTGACGAATTCGCTCGAGACGAGCACCGGCTAATTTACTTGCATCGGGTAGATCCAGTTTTTCTATAGTTATTTGAACTATTTTTTTAATGTAATGGAAATGCGTGATATCAAGTGGGCCAACCAGTGAGACTACTTTTGCAGGGCCACCTTCGTTGTCGCCTGTTTGTCCTGTTCTCTCAAGGTATATTTCAGGATCGCTGTGGGTTGCATGAATTATACACAGCTCAAAATCCCTAAGTCTCAAACCCTGAGCAGCCACGTCCGTAACAACTAGAACCTGGATTTCTTCATTACGAATTTGTTCGATCGACGAGCTAAGTTTGGCTTGAGAGATGTGCCCTATTAACTTTCTTACTCTAACACCTCTTTTCTTTAGCAGCACTTCAATGAAATCAGCATCAGAGGGTGTGTTGCAGAAGACTAAACAGGCTTTGCCAGCCTCAGATTCAATTAAATCACAAAGGGCACTAGGCTTGGCTAGCAAATCGCCCCCAACTTCGACATAATAGTGCACTACATTTGAAGCTGCTGTAGAATTCGTATTACGTTGCTCAGTTTCTTCGATTGTTATAGTTTCGTCCTGCATGCTTATGCCTCACAAGAATCTTATAGATGGATAAAAAAATTAGTGTTTATGCAATTTACTAGACTCCTACTTACATGCAGCCAAAAGAAAGCCTCCTTTGGTTTGTTGCGCGACATTGAGAAGACCAATGATAGATCTATTAATTCTGACTATCTGTGGAGTTCTTTTTTTTATGCGCTCAATAAGCAAATCCTAGCTGCACGAAGTTCCTCGAATAGGGCTGCAAGTAAAATCGCTCCACTTGCGTCCAGTCTTATGCTTTCACTAATATTATTAATTATACTTTCAGGATGTTCGCCCGTTCTGGACTTTCTAACACCCTCATTTCTAAAAAGTGATAATAGCAGCGCCCTTAATGATCAAGAGCTAACTAGCAAAATCGATTCAGCTCAAGCACCGCAGAGTGACAGTGCTCCGAATCAAGAGAATCATGTCATTAATACAACACTAAGTCTAGAGCAGCCTTTTAGCCCCTCTGAACTTATATCTCAGAGAAATCTCAAACGTTCTCAGGGTCATAAGAATGAAATAGTGGCTTTTTTCAAAACTAACGGTAATGGTTCGTTTATTTCCATTGATAATACTGGGAAGGTCCTCCTTTGGACGGATGGCAATAGAGCCTTTCACCTACTGCAATTGCCTGAAGAA
>JAAZON010000119.1 GCA_012797725.1 SAR324 cluster bacterium
AAGATGGAACTCATGGGGCAATGGATGAAAGTGAACTTCCACTTCTTCTCCCGAAGGTAAATGATTATCAACCAACAGGTACAGGTGAATCCCCTCTTGCAAAAGCAGAAGAGTGGTTGAATGTGCAAGATCCAAAAACAGGCATGAAAGGGACTAGAGAGACAAACACTATGCCAAACTGGGCTGGGTCTTGCTGGT
Organism: SAR324 cluster bacterium; assembly: GCA_012797725.1. The sequence continues at coordinate 199 of JAAZON010000119.1, forward strand.
ATTATCTCCGCTTTATTGACCCACACAATGAAAAAGCTGGTTGGGATCCAGAGCTTGAAAAAGCCTGGATGCCTGTGGACTTTTATGTGGGTGGCGCAGAACATGCAGTTCTTCATCTGCTTTATGCTAGATTCTGGCATAAAGTATTATTTGATCTTGGCTTTGTCTCAACAAGAGAGCCATTCCAACGCTTGTATAATCAGGGCATGTTGTTGTCCTATGCGTACAAAGATAAGAGAGGAGCGCTCGTCCCTGTGGATGAAGTGGAAAACGACGCGAATGGCAATCCTTTCCATAAGAAGACCGGGCAGAGTGTGGAGAGAATAGTGGCGAAAATGTCCAAGTCTTTAAGAAATGTGGTTAACCCAGATGAAGTCATTAAAGAATACGGAGTCGACACCTTACGTCTATATCTAATGTTTATGGGGCCAGTTGACAGTTCTCGTATCTGGGATTCCAAAGCTATAATGGGGATATACCGTTTCTTAAAGAGAATGTGGAATTGTTTCAATGCTCACGCGAATAGGGGCTATGCGGAAAAGGATTCAGAGTTTGGGAGACGAGAACTTCATAAACTCATAAAACGGATTAGTGAAGATACCGAGAATATAAGCTTTAATACTGCCATAGCTGGGTTCATGGAGTTCCTAGGTGCTACATCTATGGAGACCTTCACTAAAGAGAGCCTTGGCGTAGTGGCAAAACTGTTATCGCCTTACGCACCGCATCTAGCGGAAGAAGTTTGGGTTATGCTTGGAAATACACCATGTGTCGCCCTTCAGGACTGGCCTTCTTACAATCCTGAGTACATTAAGGAAAACAGTGTAACAGTGGTTATCCAAATAGATGGGAAGAAGCGTGGTACCATGAATGTTCCTGTTTCGATTAGTGAGGATGCAATGAGAAATGAGGCTATAAAGGCTCTTAGCAATACTCCTTATGCATTGAGAGGGGATGAGCGCTTAATAACTGTTTATCAACAAGGAACGACAGTTCCTCGTCTGATAAATGTTGTCCGCAAATAAAAGGTTGAAGGAAAGAATGCTTAAAAATCTCGTATTGACTCTAGTGATAATACTTGGATCAGCTCCTTTGAGTGCATACTCTGATAGTAAGTTAAAGGTGGGAGCAATCCTAGCTCTTTCAGGCGATTTTTCTGCATTTGGGAAATCTTGCCAAAATTCAATTGAACTTGCCAAAGAAGAATTAGCTCCGGAAATGCAGGAGCGAATGGAAATAATCATAGAAGATGATGGCCTTAATTCTCGTAGGGCCGTGGATGCTTTTCATAAACTTGCCAGTATGAACCAAATTGCTGCTGTTATAACCTTTACTTCAGGACCATCTAATGCCATTGCGCCACTTGCTGAGAGTATGAGACTTCCGATGCTCGCAATTGGGGCCTCAGATCCAAATGTTGTGAAAGGAAAAAAGTTTGTGAACAGTCTTTGGGTTTCTACTGCAATCGAGGCAAAGGCGGTGTATGACGAGGCTAAAAGGCGCGGCTACAAACGGATTGCGAGAATTGGAGGAACTCAGGAAGGAGTCCTGGCTCTTAAGAAGGACTTTGATGCACTCAACAAGGGGGACTTTGACATAGTATTGGATGAAGACGCTCCTGCTGATATGAAGGATTTTCGAAGCTATGCGGCAAAGCTTCGTAATCAATCAGATCTTGATGCTATTTTTGCAATACTAATGCCAGGCCAAAGCGGTATTTTCACAAAGCAAGTGAGACAGCAAAAAGTCACTCAGCCTTTCTTCAATGTTGAGACATTTGAAGATCCAAACGATGTAAAGCTCTCAGAGGGGGCAATGGTGGGCGCCTGGTATGTTCAAGCTGATGCACCAACAGATGAATTTTTGAAGAAATTTCAAGAACGATTTCCTGATTCCTCTCTTTGGGGGGTAGGAGCCTGCTACGATGCGATTTATTTAATAGCAGAGTCCATTAAAAAGAAAATTCCTCTTGATAGATATCTTAGATCTGTAAAGGATTTTAAAGGAGCGCAAGGAACTTTTTCCTCAATGGGTAATGGTTATTACTCTCTGCCAGTAGTAATTAAAGTCGTGACTGAAACAGGCTTCGAGAAGCAATAAATAATTAGAATTATTATATAATTCAATTTTGTCAGCATTTATTGGAATAGCCTCCTATTATCCAGCTTGAGACAGCTTCTGTCGATAAACCCACTTGGAAGTATGAAATGAATTCTAAGCACATGTCTTGGCTTGA
>JAAZON010000120.1 GCA_012797725.1 SAR324 cluster bacterium
CGGGGGCGGTAAGGCAAGTGGAGATTTGTTGGATGCTATTTGCAGCAATTTTGGCTCCTATGAAGCCTTTATCAATCAGTTTAAGGCGGCTGCCCTTGCAGTTGAAGGCTCGGGTTGGGCTCTTCTTGTTAGAAATAATATGACAAAAAGACTAGATATTTTGAGCTCTGAAAAGCATCAGAATCTTACACAATGGGTGGTTACACCACTTCTGGTTTGTGACGTGTGGGAGCATGCCTATTACCTGAAATATCAGAACAATCGAGCAGCTTACATCGAGGCATTCACAAATGTCATAAACTGGAAGGATGTTGAAAAGCGCCTCCAGAGCACTTAAAAGAGCCTGATATTGAAAGATGATGCAATAGGGCCTATTTTTTAGGTTCTATTGCATCTTTACAGACTCTTTCCTTTTTATCATAGCATCAAAACTAAGAAGAAAGGTCGAAAGAGGCGTCTATAGTTTACTTGCATAGAAGCTTCTGGCAGGCTTTGACGACATAACTGTTCCGCTCAGGAAAGTCCTCATCCAACGATAGGCTTAATTTTGCTGAGCCTGAAGCTTTAGTTGGTATATGGCATGGTTTGAATTTGTCTTGTCCAAATTCAAGCCCGAAGCATGGTGCTTCTTATCCAGCGAAATTTAGAGCCTCACTTTGAGGCTTAACAGGTAATTAGCGACAGAATTTTTTGCCATTTTCATGAATGGATGAAGATGGAAGGCTTAAAGCTTTCTTTGAAAATATATGGCTTTTACTCTCGGATTCTACAGCTTCAATGTAAATCTTAATGACCCCACACGTGGAGTATATGCTTCCTTTCGCCTAAAAACCCCTCGTCATCCTCTCGAATCTCTGGAACATCTATATGCGAGAGCCCTTGCTTATGCGCATGCTTTCGAGGAAGGACTTAGCTTCTCTCAAGGCCTTTTTGAAGAGAAAGAGCCAACTATCTGGAAGAAAGCATTTGATGGAAGCATTGAGAAGTGGATTCAAGTTGGAGTCCCAGATAAGAAGAAGTTTGAACGTGCACTAAAGCAAAATCCCTTTGCACACTTTTCGATTTATTTTTATGAACCTCAAGACATTGACGCCTTCTGTTGGATGCTTAGAGGAAGCAAAACCAACTGGGTCGAAAATGTGTCCTTTTTTCAGATTGACTCTGAGTTGTTGAAAGACTTGGGTGGGAATGAGTCCTTTAACTCAGACTGGGATATTAATTTGATTGATTCATCGATGTATCTAACAGCTAACGGTATTGATTACTTATCCGAGATCGAAAGCATAGATATTTGGAATGCATTTCAGCGTGCTATTCAGAATTCTAATTGACTATAGCAGTTTGAAAAAAGCTGTGCAGAACATCAATTAGGGAGAACCCGCCATTAGATGGGTTCTCCCTAATTTGCATTTTCTTTAAACGCTCTAATCCTTAGGAGTTAATCCTCATCCCGTAGAAAGATCTCCTTACGAATAAGAGCCCAACCACAAAGAGCACTACACCAATATAAAGTGGTACATTTCCGGGTGCTTTCTGCGCGATTTCTACCGCAAGCAGCCCAAATAATGTTGTAAATTTGATGATTGGGTTTAATGCGACAGATGACGTGTCTTTATAAGGATCTCCAACTGTATCTCCGACTACAGTTGAGGCATGAAGTGGTGTGCCTTTCTCCTTCAGATCCACTTCCACAACTTTCTTGGCGTTATCCCATGCACCGCCAGCATTTGCCATGAAGATGGCCTGGAAAAGCCCAAAGACTGCAATTGAGATTAAATAACTTGCGAAGAAGTTCGGGCTGAAACAAGCAAAGGCTAATGTCAAACAGAACACTACTGCAAAAATGTTGAGCATCCCTAACTGGGCAAACTTCGTGCAAATACGCACCACTTCTTTGGAATTCTCAACAGAAGCCTTCTCGGTTGTTTCCAGATTTATATTGCGCTTAATGAACTCAACAGCTCTGTACGCACCTGTAGATACGGCCTGCATTGACGCACCAGAGAACCAATAAATTACGGCTCCACCACAAATAAGTCCCAAGAGCACTTGGGGATTAAGCAGATCTAGCGACAAATTCAGAAGTAGTATGATTGAGAAAATCATTGTTGTTGCCCCAATCACCGCTGTCCCAATTAGCACTGGTTTTGCCGTGGCCTTGAATGTATTGCCAGCTGAATCGTTCTCCTCAAGAAGCTCTTTTCCACGAGTGAACCCTGGATCGAAGCCAAAATCTTTTTTAATCTCTTCTGAAATCCCAGGAATCGCCTCAATCTGAGAAAGCTCAAAAACTGACTGAGCATTGTCTGTGACTGGACCATAACTGTCTACTGCGATTGTAACAGGACCCATACCGAGAAAACCAAAGGCAACAAGACCAAAAGCAAATACTTGTGGATGAATCATGAAGTTAGCCAATCCTTCGTTCGCCGTAATGTAGGCAATAAACATCAAACCTACCACAACAAGTCCTTGCCAGAATGCGCTGAAGTTCCCTGCAACTAAACCAGAAATAATTGTAAGTGAGGCTCCGCCTTCTCGGCTTGAATCGACTATCTCTGCAACATGCTTTGACTTTGAAGATGTAAAGATCTTCGTAAATTCCGGTATTAACGCTGACGCCAAAGTTCCGCAGCTGATTATTACTGCAAGTTTCCACCATAAACCATAGGGCATATCTCCAAGTAATAATGTGCTAACCCCAAAGGTTACAAGAATCGAAATTATGGAAGTAACCCAGACAAGAGAAGTCAGTGGAATTTCAAAATTGAAGGCTTGAGCATTTCCATAGCGTGCCTTGGAAATAATGCCGTTAATCCAATACGCAAGAATTGAAGTTATAATCATCAAGACACGCATCATGAATACCCATACGATAAATTTTGATTGCCAGACAAAGGCATCCGGCCCTGCCACGCGGGTACCATCTACAATGTTCATACCGACTGCTAGCACTATGAAGCTAATTAGGGCAACACCTGTCACGCCATAGGTCTCGAATCCATCTGCTGTTGGACCCACAGAATCTCCAGCGTTATCTCCGGTACAATCAGCGATAACACCAGGATTGCGAGCATCGTCTTCTTTGATATTGAAGACAATCTTCATTAGATCGGATCCAACATCTGCAATTTTTGTGAAAATACCACCGCAAATTCGGAGAGCCGATGCGCCAAGAGACTCACCAATTGCAAAGCCAATAAAACATGCTCCTGCGCTTTCTCTGTCAACAAACAGAAGAATTATAAGCATCATGATAAGTTCAACGCAGATTAGGAGAACCCCTATCGACATTCCAGACTTCATCGGAATGCCCATAACGGGATATGCCTTGCCTTGTAGAGACGCAAAAGCAGTTCTGCTGTTAGCGTAGGTGTTAATTCGAATTCCAAAGAACGCGACACTGTATGAACCAAGGATACCGACAACAGACCAAAATAGAATAAGCAAGACCTTGGACCAAGGCATCTGTTGCAATTCACGAAAATAGTATGCTATGCAGATGCCAATTATGATCTCCAAAACGACAAGAAATTTACCTTGTTGAAAAAGATACGTTTTGCACGTTTCATAAATAAGAGCGGAGACATCCAACATCACCTTATGGGCCGGCAGTCTTTTTATTTGTGTAAATTGGACAAGCCCAAAGAGCGCACCAAGCAAGCAGACGATAATGCCTGCCTTCAATAGTTGTGTCCCATAGACAGTCATGCCGAAGATAGTGAATTCGGCCAAGCCAAGATCTGGTATTGGCAAATCTGCCTCGCTCGCCAATGCCATACCTGCTGTCGATGCGGCCAAAAATGACAAAACCCCTAATACCTTCCTACAAAGAGAAATAACCCTGTTTCCTTTCATAGCTTTACCTTTTTTTCTGTTTTTATGAACACACCCTACACTAATCCGAGAAATCTCAGTTCATCGGCAAAATAGGGCAAAAGTTGCTTTGTTTCTTTAAGCAGATTTTAAAGTACCCTAAATAATTAAGGCTCGAAAGAGGAAAAACCAGATGGATCTGCCTGAAATTATTGATCAATAAATCAAGAGTTTTATGCCCTTAAAGACGCTTCGGTTTGGAGACTTTTGATTTAAATCTACCTGAAGAGTTTCGACTTTCCTCGGTAAAAACCTTGTAAAGAAAACTAAGAAATCAGTAACATAGTTGCTTATAATTAAATAATTCACTCAAAAATGAGACTTCATTAAGGATTTTTTTATGGCAGGAGTTTATAGGCATAGGGAAGTTGAAAGCAAATGGGCCCAGCTTTGGGAAGAAAAAGGCACTTATAAATGGGATCCCTCACGACCCAAAGAAGAGACCTTCATAATCGATACCCCTCCTCCTACTGTCTCTGGCTCACTGCATGTTGGTCATGTATTTAGCTACACTCAAACCGACGTTATCGCGCGTTATCAGCGAATGAAGGGAATGAATGTATTTTATCCTATTGGATGGGATGACAACGGGTTGCCGACTGAGAGACGTGTCCAAAATTATTATTCTATTCGCTGCGATCCAAGTCTTCCTTATGATCCAGAATGGAAGCCAATTAAAACAGATGATAAAAAATCCGCTGTTAAGCTAGTTTCCAGGAAAAACTTCATTGAAGCATGCGCTACGCTTACAGAAGAAGACGAAAAAGCCTTTGAGGCTTTGTGGCGTCGCTTAAGCCTCTCTTTTGACTGGTCACAGCAATATGCCACTATCAGCAAGCATGCAATTCGCGCCTCCCAGTATTCTTTTTTAGATTTAGTAAAGAAAGGAGAACTCTACAACATTGAAGCGCCCACTCTTTGGGACACAGATTTTCAAACAGCTATTGCACAGGCAGAACTAGAAGACCGTGATGTCCATGGCGCTTTCTATAATCTTCGCTTTGATGTGGAAGAAGGTGGGCATTTTACTATAGCAACAACTCGTCCCGAACTCTTAGCCGCTTGTATAGCTGTAGTTGCCCACCCAGACGACGAACGGTACCAAGCGTTCTTTGGTAAAACTGCCTTGACTCCTCTTTTTTCTGCACCAGTTCCTATTTGCGCCTCTGAGCATGCTGAACCTGATAAAGGTTCTGGAATTATGATGGTCTGCACCTTTGGCGATATGGCATATGTTGCATGGTGGAAACAATCAAAGCTGCCGATTCGGCAAATCATTGACAGAAACGGAAAGATTATTCCCATAAGATTTGGTGAGGCTCCTTTTGAAAGCAGAAATCCCAGCAAAGCAAACAGAGCTTTTGCGCAGTTGATAAACCTCAAAATTCAACAAGCACAAAAAAAAATAGTTGAATTATTGGCCGAAGAGGCTTCTGCTGCAGATGAAAAATCCAAAGCTCTGCAAGGAGAGCCTAAGCCATTAACCCACGCTGTGAAATTCTTCGAAAAGGGGGAGCGTCCTCTTGAAATAGTCACAAGTAGACAATGGTTTATTCGAATTTTAGATCACAAGAAAGAATTTTTGGAACAAGGGCGTAAAGTGAAATGGCACCCATCTCATATGCTAAGTCGGTATGAGAACTGGGTTGAAGGTCTTAATCAGGATTGGTGCATAAGTCGTCAGCGCTTTTTTGGAGTTGCAATTCCTGTTTGGTATCCGATTTCAGAAAGTGGGGCTGTGCAATATGAGAAACCCATATATCCAGAAGAATCTGAACTTCCAGTTGATC